>NZ_NAZB01000018.1:84627-141469 GCF_003055045.1 Heyndrickxia sporothermodurans | reverse complement strand
TCACCCGTCCGCCGCTAACTCTCAGGGAGCAAGCTCCCATCAAGTTCGCTCGACTTGCATGTATTAGGCACGCCGCCAGCGTTCGTCCTGAGCCAGGATCAAACTCTCCAAAAAGATGTTTGATATAGCTCTTAAAAATAAAATAATTGACGTTTCGTTTTGTGCAGTTTTCAAAGATCAATTATCAACCATCTTGCGACAGCGACTTTATTATCATATCAAGGTTATTGTTTTATGTCAATAACTTTTTTTATTTTTTATCACTGCTGAATTCGTTTGTTCAGCAGCGACGTTTATTAATATACCAAGTATCTTTTGATTCGTCAATACTTAAATTAATATTTCACTATAATTCTTTTTTCACTCGATAATGACGGTGATATAAATCTTGGCCTTTCGTTTCTACATTCACTTCTTCGATAAACGATTTCTCTATTAGGAATTCAATTAAGATCCCTAAATCAACACTATAATGAGTCAAATTTTGATTGGATAACAATTCATTTATCGTCCACACATCTTTCTCTTCCATAATCTCTAATAAATGTGACGCCGAAAAGCGAGTTCGTGAATGGATTAAAAACTCACTCGCTAAGAAAAGGAGTTCCAATCTTTTTTCAATTGTTTCGTCACTTGTGATTAATTCTTCGTAGAGCTTGAAAATTTCTGGTTCAATTTGTTTCACTTGATTCCAGACTGTAATTTCAGGGTGAAATCCGTTTTCGATTACGGCAAGTCGTGCTAGATGATGCAAGGCATGTACAACATGATTATATGCATCAAGATATTGTTTATTATCGAAAAAGACTTTTCCGTCCAAATATCGGCGAATAAGTTTAGCAAATTCGAGTCCAATTTTTAATTTCCGCTCATAGAAAGGGAAATCTCTTAACTCATTTTTTAAATTTGTCATATACTCATTACGATCAAATAGAACTTTCCCATGAATGATCCATTCTACAATTTTTCGATTCGAACCAAGTAATAACCATTCTTTCAATTGATCTTCTCTAACTATATGTAATGCTGCTTTTTTATTGTCATAGGTATAGTGTTTTATATAAACCGGAGTTTCTAATTCTTTTACAATGATTAATAGCACTGTATCGAACGTATCCGTTACAGTTCCTTCATTATGTTTTTTTTCTATAGATAACACAGTTAATGTATTTGCTTGGCTCGCCCTTTCTTGGTAAATGGGACGAAGGATGTCCTCCATATTAAATTCCTCCAAAATATCTAGTAAGGATATTACTTCGACAATGATAATAAATTTCCTGCTATTTGAAAAGTTGTTTTTGTTTATTCTTAAAAATCTTTGTTTCGTCACATCCGGTAATCTCCCATTGTTATTCATTTATGGTATATTACTTTTAGGAGGGACGAACATGGCTAAATATTCGAATAAAATTAATAAAATACGCACATTTGCGTTAAGTTTGATATTCGTAGGATTTATCATTATGTACTTCGGAATCTTTTTCCGGACTCATCCAATTGTAATGACCATCTTTATGGTTTTAGGTTTATTAAGTATCATTGCCAGTACAGTTGTTTATTTCTGGATTGGGATGCTTTCAACAAAAGCGGTTCAAGTTGTTTGTCCGAATTGCAAAAAGCCGACGAAGCTTCTCGGCCGGGTTGATATGTGTATGCATTGCCGTGAACCATTAACATTAGATCCGAATTTAGAAGGCAAGGATTTTGATGAAAACTATAACCGTAAAAAACAGCAATAAAAAAAGAATGGCTCTGGCCATTCTTTTTTAATGTACTTCTTTATTACAATCCGGGCATGTACCGTAGATTTCCATGCGATGATGGCTCACTTTAAATCCTGTAACATGTGATGCTAGTTGTTCAACCTCATCTAACCCTGGATAATGGAAGTCGACAATTTTACCGCAGTTTTCACAAATAACATGGTAATGACTTGTTGTAACAAAGTCAAAACGACTTGAAGCATCTCCGTAAGTTAGTTCTTTCACGAGACCAACTTCACGAAATACACGTAAATTATTATATACGGTAGCCACACTCATATTAGGGAATTTCCCTTCAAGTGCTTTATAAATTTCATCGGCTGTTGGGTGTGACATTGATTGAATTAAATACTCCAGTATCGCATGACGTTGTGGTGTGATACGAACTCCGGTTTCTTTCAAAGTTTCAATTGCTTCTTTGATTTGATGTTCAGACACCGTCATGCACCTCTTTTCTAAATAGAATTTATTATTATTTTAAAATCGTTATAATTAGTTTACTAATGAACAGGCATATTTGTCAATAAAATCAACTGTTAAGAACCTTGATGCAATGTCTTTTCTTGCTCGCCCAATCCACTATTAATATATCTTGCAGCGACAAATAAGAAATCGGAAAGTCGATTCAAATAAGCAAGAACTAATGGATTCACATGTTCAATGGCTACAGCACAACGTTCAGCTCTTCTGATGACTGTACGAGCACAATGTAACGTCGCACCAGCCGGATGTCCCCCTGGGAGGATAAAGTTTTTGAGAGGCTCTAATGAGGCATCCCATTTATCAATAGTATGTTCTAAATCCTTAATATCTTCATCAGTTAATTTCCACTTTACTTCTTTTCCTTCAGGAGTTGCAAGCTCTGCTCCTACATGAAAAAGGGTTGTTTGAATTTTATGGAATGCCTCGTTTACCTCTTCGTTGTTCGCAAAAGAAGACGTTTGCAAATGGCTCATCGCAAGCCCGATCATTGAATTGGCTTCATCACAGGTTCCATAGGACTCAACACGTAAATCATTTTTTGGAATTCGTTGACCATAAACAAGGGATGTCGTTCCTTTATCGCCAGATTTCGTGTAGATTCTCATCTTAATATCCCCTTTCGGAATCAATTACATTAATAAATTGACCCTTATTATTTATATATGTATGTAAATTCTTTTGGAATATATCTAATGCTCTAGGTAAATAATTTTTTGTTGTACTAGAAATATGTGGGGTAATCGTTACATTCTCCATTCCCCATAGTGGATGATTTTTTGGTAATGGTTCAGTTTGAAAAACATCTAAATAGGCATGTGCGATTTCTTTGTTATTCAACGCCTCTATGAGGATTTCCTCTTTTACGACATCACCTCTGCCAAGATTAATAAATACCGCAGTGTTTTTCATTTTTTCGAAGTGATTCATTTGGTAAAATTGAACCGTTTGCTCCGTACTAGGTAAAATCGATACAACATAATCGGCTTTTTCGAGTGGAGTAGAAATATTATCTAATGAATACATTTCATCAAAATTTTCTTTTATTGTTCCGCTGCTGTTAATTCCGAAAACATTCATTCGAAATGCTTTAGCAAGACGAGCGATTTCTTGGCCAATTGCGCCTGCACCTACTATTACAATGGATTGATTGTTCAACTCTGCTTGAGGAATGGTTTTATCCCAAATTCGCTGTTGTTGGTTTTTCCATTGCAATTGAAAATTTCTCGCATGATCAAGAAGTAAACCGATTGTAAATTCAGCCATCGGTGTTTTGTGAATGCCTCTTGCATTCGTTACTAATATGTTTTTTTCTTTTATCGCTTTTAATGGCATTCTTTCTATCCCTGCAGAAGTCACCATGATCCACTTTAATTCAGCTGCTCTTTCAATATGCACATCAGTCAAATCTTCTCCATATGTCACAATCACTTCCGAGCTTTCCATTTCCGTTTCAGCGAGATCCACATTTTGAAAAAAGTGAAATTCTACGTTTGGAAAAGAAGAGCGTATTTCTTTTCTCATTTCAGCAGGTGGTTCAAAGGTAAATACTACTTTCATAACGATAACCATCCTCCTTTTTACCTTCATCTTATCACAAATATACCCTCTTTTTCGCAATAAAAAATGGACCGATATCAATCGGTCCGAAGTTTTTTTCTGAGGAGGTATGCCCTACTATACAGTATGTATTTTCAACTGTTTGGAATGGACAAAAGCCACTATTAGCTAAAAATAGGCAATGAATAAACTAAAGATTCTCCTTAATATACGCAAGCGCCTCTTCTACATGTCCATCAACTTTCACTTTTCGCCATTCTTTCACAAGCTTCCCATCTTTATTGATAATAAAGGTGGAACGTTCAATTCCCATGTATTCTTTTCCAAAGTTCTTCTTAAGCTTCCATACGTCATATTCCTCAGCAACTTTGTGATCACTATCGACCAATAGTTGAAATGGAAGATTGTATTTATCGATGAACTTTTGATGTTTTTCAATTGGATCCGGACTCACACCAAAGATAACCGCATCAAGCTCCTCGAAGTTTTTATGTTGATCACGAAAATCACACGCCTCTGTTGTACAGCCAGGTGTCATGTCTTTCGGATAAAAATATAATACGACATGTTTTTTTCCTATATAATCCGCTAATTTTACAATTTCTCCATTGTTATTTTCTAATGCAAATGCTGGTGCAGTTTCGCCAATTTGTACTGCCATTTTATTTTCCTCCTTGAACTACGTTTACTATGAGACTACATGAAAGCGAGGTGACATCGCAAATTTTTTACTTTTTCATTTCGTTATTTTGCTCATAATTAATGACAGATTTAACGACAAAGGCAGCCGGTATTGTGTATCCGATTAGCGCCTCTATAACGACCAATACTCTCCCGATGCCAATTGGCACAATATCCCCATATCCTACTGAAAATAAAGTAATTGCACTTAAATACATCGAGGAATTTAATTTTTCAATATAGTTCCCTGAAAAATGCGAACCTTGTTCAGCAATTACATTAAATCCTTTTATTTCTAACAACATAAATAAAAGTCCAAAACCGATCATAATGACACTATATGTAGAACCTAAGAAGAGGAAATTATCAAAGGAAACGAGTTTGTGCTTGAGTTTAGAGGGAAAAAACAATGTCCTTAAACTCATGAATATACAAATGATTACAGCAATCATAAGAACATAGATCATCTTTCTTCTCCCCCATTTTGCCAAATAGCTTGTCATTCTATTGTACTCACGGTTAATCGAATGTATGAGAATAACATTTCGCTAATTGGACACATATACGTTTAGGTACTACAATATTAAGGAGCTTTAAACTAGGAGGAAATCAAATGAATTTTTCTAATTCCAACCATTTACATACTGAAGCATTAGAGCATATTGTTGGAGGCGTTAATAGTCCTTCCCGCTCGTATAAAGCCGTTGGCGGGGGTGCACCTGTTGCCATGAAGCGAGCAAAAGGTGCTTATTTCTGGGATGTCGATGACAATCGTTATATCGATTATCTCGCAGCATACGGTCCGATCATAACAGGACATGCTCATCCACATATTACAGAAGCAATCAGAACAGCTGCTGAAAATGGAGTATTATATGGCACACCAACACCATTTGAAGTAGACTTTGCAAAAATGCTCAAAGATGCCATGCCATCTCTTGATAAAGTTCGTTTTGTGAACTCAGGAACGGAAGCGGTTATGACAACAATCCGTGTCGCTCGTGCGTATACTGGCCGTGATAAAATCATTAAATTTGAAGGCTGTTATCATGGGCATTCAGATCTAGTATTAGTTGCAGCAGGTTCTGGACCTTCACAATTAGGAATGCCTGACTCTGCCGGCGTGCCAAAAAGTATCGCAAAAGAAGTCATCACCGTTCCATTTAATGATATTGAACCGTTTAAAGAAGCAATGAACAAATGGGGAAACGAGATTGCTGCTGTTTTAGTAGAACCAATCGTTGGTAATTTCGGTATCGTAGAGCCTAAACCTGGATTTTTAGAACAAGTGAACGAACTTACCCATCAAGCTGGTGCCCTTGTTATTTATGATGAAGTCATTACTGCCTTCCGTTTTATGTATGGCGGCGCGCAAAATTTATTAGGGGTCACTCCTGATTTAACAGCAATGGGAAAAATTATTGGCGGCGGCCTGCCAATCGGTGCCTATGGCGGTAAAAAAGAAATCATGGAAAAAGTCGCTCCATTAGGACCAGCCTATCAAGCAGGAACGATGGCTGGTAATCCCGCTTCAATTTTATCTGGAATTGCCTGTTTAGAAGTGTTAAAAGAAGACGGAGTGTACGATCGTCTAGATCAACTAGGCGCTCTATTAGAAAAAGGAATTCTCGATGCGGCCGAAAAATACAATACACCGATTACCATCAACCGTCTAAAAGGTGCACTCACCGTGTACTTCACGAAAGAAAAGGTAATAAATTACAAACAAGCTGAAGCAACAGACGGAGAAATGTTCGCGAAATTCTTCAAGCTTATGCTCGAACAAGGAATTAATCTTGCACCTTCTAAATATGAAGCATGGTTTATTACAACTGCACACACTGAAGAAGACATTAAAGAAACCATCCAAGCAGTGGAAAATGCTTTTTCAAAACTATAATTCATTAAGTCAAAGGCCAACCACACCAGTTGGCCTTTTGTTTATTATTGCATTTTTGTGATAAATAAATAAAAGCTCTTTTCTAATAAATTATTGATAGAAATACTAAATAACATTGCAAACGCTGAGTGGATTGGAGCGGAAGGCACGAGACTCCTGCGGGATTAGCTGGACAGATGAGACCCCGCAAGAGCGCAGCGATGAGGAGGCTCATCGCCAGCCCCGCGGAAAGCGAGTACCTGCAGCGGAAAGGAACGGCCCATTCCTAAAACACCCTAACTAAAAAATCTCTAAACTCAAAATTATGTCGAATAAAGCCATAATTTTTTTCTTGATATTCTAACGCTGACACTGTATATTACTAATTTGATGCTTATATGGTATATATAAAGAAAGAAAAATATAAGGCGTTTTTTACGAGAAAGGAATCAAAAGACTCATGAAGCTTGGTGCCCGCATTTTTAAAACGGGAATTGCAATTGTTTTAGCATTATATATCGCAAAGTTCATTGGAATGCCATCACCAGTATTTGCTGGAATTGCTGCCATTTTTGCGATAAAACCAACGATTTACCGTTCCTATTTATCCATCCTCGAACAAGTTCAAGGGAATATTATAGGAGCAATCGTCGCTGTTGCTTTCGGATTAGTTTTTGAAAATAATTATATTATTGTTGGATTAGCTGCACTTATCACGATAATCATTATGCTTAAATTGAAACTCGAAAACAGCATTAGTTTAGGATTAGTAACAATGATTGTTATTCTTGAATCGCCCGGAGAGCATTTCCTGCAATTCGCATGGATCCGGTTCTCAACGATTCTAATCGGTATTTTATCAGCATTCGTTGTTAATTTAATTTTCTTACCGCCAAAATATGAAACGAAACTTTATCATCGAATGTCACATTTAACGGAAGATATTTTTAAACTAATTCGTCTGATTTCAATGCACGCTTCAGAACATCATTTAATGAAAAAAGAAATTGAAAAAATACGTGAACGTTTAGTCAAGGTTAATTTATTTTATACTTTATTTAACGAGGAACGAAGCTATTTTAAAAAGAGCACGATTGAAAAGAAACGGAAAACTGTCATCTATCGACAAATGGTTTCCGCTCTGCAGGATAGTTTCGATATTTTAAAATTACTTCATCGTTATGAACACGAGTTAAAGCTCCTGCCTGAAACCATACAGTTGCAAATACAAGAGCGACTTGAATTCTTAATGAATGAACATCAAAAATTGCTTTTTCAATTTTTAGGGAAAGTGAGTCATAACGATTTAGAAGAAAAAAAATTCGAAAAGCAACAAGAGGAATTACTGGAACTCTTTTTAGACGAATTGAAGGATAAAGCATTTCGAAGCGATCAACAGTCCTATCATTTAATGAGATTTTTATCCGCGATGGTTGATTATCACAAGCAATTAACGCATTTAAGTATCCTAATTGAGAGCTTTCAAAATTACCATAAGGATGCGAATGAAGTATCGATAGAGGAAGAAAGTGAAGAATGAAAATAGAAGCCCAAGATCCTAGTTGAATTTGGATCTTGGGCTTTATTCTTTCATTTTAACGACCAAGTTTCTTTTAGGCATCAGATCTTTGGCTGCATTCACTTGTTTTGACGACCAAGTTCCCTTTGGTCATCGGATCTTGGGCTGCATTCTCTCGCTTTGACGACCAAGTCCCCTTTGAAATTCCAATCTTGGGCTGCATCCCCTCATTTTGACGACCAAGTTCTCTTTTGAATTCCAATCTTGGGCTGCATTCTCTCACTTTGACGACCAAGTTCTCTTTTGAATTCCAATCTTGGGCTGCATTCTCTCGCTTTGACGACCAAGTCCCCTTTGGAATTCCAATCTTGGGCTGCATTCTCTCGCTTTGACGACCAAGTCCCCTTTGGAATTCCGATCTTGGGATTCATTCTCTCACTTTGACGACAAAGTTCCCTTTGGAATCCCGATCTTGGGCTGCATTCTCTCGCTTTGACGACCAAGTCCCCTTTGGTCACCGAATCTTGGGCTTCATTCCACTACGAATCCAACTGCTGCACCTGGAACAAGTTATAATAATGTCCTTGCCTAGCCATTAATTCATTATGAGATCCCATTTCAACAATGTTTCCATGCTCAATTAATACAATCCGGTCGGCATGTGTAATCGTCGAAAGCCGATGGGCAACAATGAAGGTAGTACGATCTTTTGCTAACTTATCCAATGCCTCTTGAATGAAATGCTCGCTTTCCAAATCAAGGGCCGATGTCGCTTCGTCTAATATTAAAATAGGTGGGTTTTTCAAAAACACACGGGCAATCGCAATTCTTTGTTTTTGTCCTCCGGAAAGCTTTACGCCTCGTTCCCCAACCTTCGTGTCATATCCATCAACAAGATTTGTAATAAATTCATGGGCATTCGCGGCTTTGGCCGCTTCGATTACCTCTTCATCCGTTGCATCGGGTTTTCCCAGCAAAATATTTAATTTCACCGATTCACTGAATAAAATATTGTCTTGTAAAACCATCCCAATCTTATCCCGTAAACTTCTCACTTTAAAATTGCGAATATCGGTCCCATCAAGAAGAATTTCTCCTCCCGTCACATCATAAAATCGAGGGATTAAGCTGACTAAGGAAGACTTTCCTCCCCCACTCATGCCGACCAAGGCGATTGTTTCGCCAGCACGAACATCTAAATTAATATCATTTAACACCGATAACTCTTTGTCATTATATGAAAAATTGACATGGTTAAACGAAATGTCCCCTTTTACATTTTTACATTCAATTGCATTCGGTGCGTCATCAATATCATACTTTTCATCAATGAGTTCAAACACACGGTCCATTGAAGCAATTGATTGTGTTAACGTTGTACCAGAGTTCACTAAACGACGTAACGGACTATACAATCGATCGATATAAGCAATAAAAGCAGCCATCGTTCCAATGGATAGATGTCCATGGATGGCTTGATAACCAGCAAAGCCAATGACGATAAGCGGTGCGATATCTGTTAATGTATTTACAACGGAAAACGCTTTAGCCGTCCACCTAGTATGCTGTAATGCTTTATCAAGAAAATTCTTATTATGAACGCGAAAACGCTCTTGCTCATGATCTTCGATTGCAAAGCTTTTAATAACCGGCATTCCCTGCACTCGTTCATGCAAATAACCTTGTACTTCTGCAAGCGCCTGTGAACGCACACGGGTAAACTTACGTAAGTTACCAAAAAAGTATTTCACAGAAATCGCGTATAATGGAAAAACAATCAATGAAACAATTGTTAACGGAATATCCATCGTAAACATAATGGAAACCGCGATTAAGATTGTTGCCGCATCGAGCCATACATTCATAAGACCCGTTATGACAAAATCCTTCGTTTGTTCCACATCATTAATCACCCGCGAAATAACTTCCCCTGCACGCGTATTCGAATAATATTTAAAGCTCAGCTTTTGTAAATGTGTAAACAAACGATCGCGTATATCATATAAAATTTTACTCGATGTCCATTGCGCAAAATATTGACGGTAAAATTCAATTGGCGGTCTTAAAATAATAAAGACTCCAAGCATAATTAACATCGTAAATATCAACTTAGACGTTTTTTCATCTACTGATAAACCTTGCTTTGTCACGATTCCATCGATCACATATTTAATAATGACCGGTATTAGTAATGGAATAGCAAATTTAATTAATCCGATAATTAATGTACCAATAATTTGAAGTGTGTACGGTTTAACAAACTTCATATATCTTTTTGTACTACTCAAAATGTTACCTCCTATTTCCCTCTCTTGCTGCACGATTATTTTTTGCATAAGTTCATGAAAAAAACCTGTGGCTTTATCACCAACAGGTAATCATCTCATCTTCTATAGGTTAAATAACGTTCATACCATATATCGATAAAATCTGGGGAAAACGGGCCTTTTCGTTGACGAATCCACCTAACAAGGTTGTCCACATTTCTTTTTAAAATATGATCAATGACATCTGGATATCCCATTTGTTTCCGGTGATATTCATATTCGTCCTCATCAAGCAGCGTATAGGTCATATCTGGAAATACTTTTATATCTAGATCGTAATCAATATATTTAAGTGCTTCCTTATCATACACGAAAGGAGATCCTAAGTTACAGTAATAATATATTCCGTCTTCCCTAATCATCCCAATAATATTAAACCAATGGTCGGCATGAAAATAGCATATCGCCGGCTCACGTGTAACCCATGTACGTCCGTCCGATTCCGTTACAATGGTCCGATCATTCCCACCTATGACGAGCGATTTCGTACCTTTTAGTACTGTCGTTTCTTCCCATATTCGATGGATGTAACCATTATGTTTATAGCTATGTATTTGTATCGTATCACCTTCAATGGGAATACCCATGCCACTTTCCCTACTTTCGTTGTAAAATTTTCATCAACCGTGCTTTCATTGAATTTTTTATTATTATAACGTTTTTTATGAAAATTTAAAACAAAAAGAGCCCTACTTCTAAGTAAGAGCTCCTTCTGCAAGTATTTTCAACTTCTGATATTGGCGAATGACGTTGTCTGTTTGTTCTTCAAACGTTTTATGGATTGTCTCCAATTCCTTTTTCATTAATTTGATTTCGTTTTTTAAACTATCTAATTTCGCTTCTTCCTGTAGCTTGATAAGTTCCTGCTCTAAATCTTGACAGCGTTCAATTTCAGATTGCAAATCCAGTAATTGATCCATCGTTTTCATCTGATCCATTATCAATTCATTAAATGCTTTCACTTTTAGCACCTTCCATTCTCAGGTAGTTCCTATGTATATAATTTCTTGCTAATGTTAAAAATTCCTTTGGCTAGTTATGTAGCATTTCATATTGTTTTGTCGAATGAAAAAAGTTGTTTGGCTCTTGATCAATGAACTAACCATGCTAGCAGGTTCGGTTGTCCTACCGGGGTGAAAGGTTAGTCAGCTTGCGTGGTTATACGATTCGAAAGACAAAAGAGAAAAATAAATAATTATAAAATCCGAGCTAAAATGTCCGGTTTATCTTTTTGGATAGTTTTTGAAAATGCATAGACACTTGTGCTTCGCTTATACTTTTTTGGATGGATACTTGTAAAATGTATAGGCATCCGTGCTTTACTTATACATTTTTAAATAGGTGCTTGTAAAATGTAAAGGTATCCTTGCTTTGCTTTTACATTTTTGAATAGATGCTTGTAAAATGTAAAGGTATCCTTGCTTCGCTTTTACATTTTTGAATAAATGCTTGTAAAATGTATAAGTATCCGTGATTCGCTTTTACATTTTTAGATGGATACTTGTAAAATGTATAGGTTTCCGTGCAGAAAATAAGACTTAATAATTTGACCTTACGCACTAAAGATGGATGTAAACACTTTATGTACAAAACTATGCGGATAAATTATATTTTTCAAAATGAAAAAGAGCATCCATCGATTGAGGATGCTCTTTTCGTAAATTTATTGTTGGCCAAATTTACCAGCGTTTTGTGATTTACGTGATTCAGCTTGTTGATTTTGTTTTTTTACTTGTTGCGCATCTGTTTCACTACCGAACTCAGTACCGAATTGTCCTTGTCCAGCAGAACCTTGTGCAGATTGTGCGTTTTGTTGTCTTACTTCATTAACATTTGTACCAGCAGATGTTTTGTTAGTTTGCTTTGCCATTATTATCACCTCCACGCTCCTTAATGTAACCAAACGTGGGGGGAGTTATGCTAAATTTTTTTATAAAATTGACTTTGTTAAAGTTGTTTGTGATTTCCGCTCCATGTTCTCGCCTTCTGCGAGCAGACCGGGAGCCTGTCTAGCTCCGCCGGCTATCGACCAGCGAACTTCCGCTCCAATCACCCTAAAGAAAAACATAAAATTAAACTAACAATGAACGTCCGCCATCAACGATAATCGTTTGTCCTCTAATCATGGATGAATCATCCGAAACTAAAAACATTACTGCGTTCACCATATCTTCGATTTCAACCATTCGTCCGGCTGGTGTGTTCCGACGGGCATCCTCAAGAAGATCTTCCCGATTTGGAAAATGCTTAAGCGCCTCGGTATCAATAGCACCACCAGAAACAGCATTAACAACAATATTCTTCGGTGAAAGCTCAACGGACAAATATCTCGTTAATGCTTCAACAGCTGCTTTTGACACACCGACAGTCGTATAGTTTTCTAAGTAACGAATGGAGCCAAGTGAACTCAAGCTGACAATTTTCCCTCCGCCGTTCTTTTCCATAAGCTTTGCTGCTTCTTGGGCGCAGAATAATAATGCTTTACTATTAATGTTCATCGTCCAATCCCAATGTGTTTCTTCAAGTTCCATTGCAGGACGAAGAACACCTGATGCGGCATTACTGATAAACACATCTAATCTGCCAAAAGTCTCGTTTATTTCTTCAAACATTTTTCTAATTTTTGAAACATCGCCAACATTTGCTTTTACAAGTAAAACTTTTCTACCGAGTTTCTCAATTTCTTCAACTGTTTCGAGAGCTGCAGATTTACTGCGAGCGTAATTTATGACAATATCATATCCTTCTTTTGCTAAACGAATCGCCGTTGCCTTACCAACACCACGGCTGCTGCCTGTAACTAATGCAACTTTATTTGTCATTTTCTACACCTTCCTTTTCGACCTATATTTTACCGATAAAATGTATAACAAACAATCTTTGTTTGTAAGCTAAGGATAGTAAATAGTAAGGAGGTGGCACTTCATGCCCGTCATTCGTGATATGACCGAATTATCGATGATTTCCATGGCCGACTGGAATAACTCCGAAATCGAGCATTTCCATCATTCCTTTCAACAAATTCTCCCTTATTTAAATGCCGAGGGACAAACGATTTATAGAGAAATTATTGAAGAAATGGAGAGGCGCCAACAGTAAACTTTTTAACCAGTGATTCTTAAAATAGGCGGAAAATCTCCGGTTATACTGCAGAATAGAGCTTGGTTTGGGGGATATAAGCGGAAATTTTCCGATTAAGCAAAGCAAAATTACCCATTTTCACGTTTTTCGAGTAAATAGCCGGAAAACTTCCGTCTATTTTAGCTATTTTCAGTGCTATTATGCTAATTAAGGGAAATTTCTCCGCTTATTTTCAAACTCGTTTTAGCATCTAATAAGGCTAAAGAAAAATAAGCACCTCACAAGCACCCCGTTAGATTTCTACTTGTTTGTTTTTTAACAAAAAAACGAGGAGGCCCTTCGCCCGCCCTGCGAAAACGAAAAACCAAACCTCAATAATCAAACATCTGAAAACGATATAAACGATCATAAAAGGATTTTAAAAACTGATAGAGGAGCTTTTCCGACGGAGCAAGCTCCCTATTTTTTGGTGTAATCACTCCTACTGTTCGAATAAAGCTTGGATCATCCACTTCAACTGTCCGAATATCCTTTGGGATATTGTACGAAAAAGCAAGCTCAGGGAGTATCGCAATTCCAACTCCGGCAGCAACTAACCCTTTTATCGTATCCACATCCTCCCCCTCGAAGGCTATGATCGGTTCAAACCCAGCTTGCGTACACGCTTTTTCAATCGTTTCCCGAATAAATGATTCCTTCCGAAACGTAACAAACCTTTCCCCTTGGAGCTGATTGATCTTTATCGTCTTTTCAGCACTTAAAGGATGATTTTCAGGTAATAACACGAGCATTTTTTCGGTAAAAAAGATATCTCCTTTTACAATTGAATGATCCGTTAACACCGGGGCAACAAAAGCCATATCAATATCCCCTCTTTCAATTTGTTCCACCAAATAAGAGGGTGTCCCTTGGTTAAAGTGAAAATGCAAATGAGGGTGGCCCTCCCGAAATTGCGAAAACATCATTGCAAAAGTACTAACAGATAAACCTGATGAAAAACCAAGATGGATAATCCCCGTTTCCGGATTCAAATATTCTTCTACTTTTTCCTTCGCTTTATCAATTTCTATAACAATTCTCTCTGCATATTTCAAAAACACCTTTCCAATATGCGTTAATTTCACATTACGGCCTTCTCGAATAAAAAGGGGTGTTTTTAACTCCGCTTCCAATAAAGATATTTGTCTGCTTATAGCCGATTGCGCAACATGGAGGCTTTCTGCTGCTTTCGTTACATGCTCACGTTTTGCCACCTCGATAAAATAAAAAATTTGACGTAATTCCACTCAAATTTCCCACCAATCTATTTTTGAGATTAATTCATTCTTAATAATATATTGTAAAGATGAATTGAAATAAAGTAAAATTTTTTATTATCGAACTATTCGGATATATAAATGAAAGGAATGATAACGAATGACTTTAGCGAACAATCAATCGTATAGCGAAGGTCTTTACCGCCGGGAGTTTGAGCATGATGCATGTGGTATTGGCTTTTACGCAGATATAAAGGGCCGTCCTTCCCACGATATCATTGCATCCTCCCTAATCATGCTGCAAAGATTAGATCACCGAGCAGGAAAAAGCAGTGATAATCAAACGAGTGATGGAGCCGGAATTTTAATGCAAATACCACATGAATTTTTCAAGGAAGTTTGTTCATTTCAATTACCTGAAAAAGGTGAATATGCCGTTTCAATGACATTTCTCCCGCAGGATCACGTGCTTCAAAACCAAATCATTGCTGATTTCCAATCGGAAGCCTCTCGTTTACATCTTTCTTTTATAGGAGAACGTAGAGTTCCAGTTTCCCCTGAAGTTTTAGGAGAAATTGCGGCATCTACTCAACCTCAAATTACTCAATTTTTTTTAAAAAAGGCAAAGGGTATGAATGAAGAGCAATTTTTAACTGCACTTTATGTATTAAGAAGACAGCTGGAAAAAAAATATGATAACCAATTATATATTTCTAGTTTATCAAATCAAACTATTGTCTATAAAGGATTGCTTTCTGCCGAACAATTATCTTCATTTTATAATGATTTATCAAATCAGAAGTTTGCTTCGGCACTTGCCCTTGTCCATTCACGATTTAGTACAAACACCTTTCCGAGCTGGGAAAGAGCACATCCAAACCGAATGATTGCTCATAATGGAGAAATCAATACGATTAAGGGCAATATGAATTCATTTAACGCAAAAATCTCATCATTTTCAAATGAATTAGATCAAATGGACCTAGAGTCACTTTTACCGATTATTCAACCGGACGGCAGTGATTCTGCAATGTTTGATAATGTATTAGAATTTTTAACTTTGAATCAAGTCTCTCTTCCTCAAGCAATCATGATGATGATTCCTGAACCGTGGGAAAGCAATGAGGAAATGTCTCCTTATTTAAAAAGCTTTTATGAATATCACAGTCTTTCCATGGAACCCTGGGATGGACCGATGGCATTAGGGTTCTCAAACGGCAAACAAATCGGGGCAATTTTAGATCGAAACGGCTTACGTCCCGGTCGCTACTATCTTACGCATGACGATCGAGTTATCTTTTCTTCCGAGGTCGGTGTGATTGATATTAGTGATGATCAAATTAAAGAAAAAAGGCATTTAAAGCCCGGAGAGTTATTATTCATCGATACAGAACAAGGTCGATTAATACCAAATGATGAGTTAAAAGCATTGATCAGTAATGAACAACCTTATCAGCACTATATAAAAGAAAGCGTCATTACAGTGAAAGATCATGTATCATTATCTTTACATTATGATCACAAGCAATTGATTTTTCTGCAAAAAACATTCGGCTATACGTATGAAGAAGTAATGAAAATGATTCAACCGATGGCAATTGATATGAAAGAGCCGACCGGTTCAATGGGGATGGATACCCCACTTGCCGTTCTTTCAGAGAGACCACAGCTTCTATTTCATTATTTTAAACAAAGCTTTTCACAGGTTACAAATCCACCAATTGACGCTCTTAGGGAAGAATGCGTGATTTCAACCGTCACTTGGCTAGGTCCGCAAATAAAATTGCTTGGAGAAAAATCAACAGATCAACAGCATGTAAAGCTTTCACATCCATTTATAGAGACGTCAACTTTACATGCGATTAAAAATACACCATTACAAACTCAAGAATTAGATATGCTTTTTTCCCTTGATGAGGGAATCGAAACAGCCTTACAACATCTTTGTGATCAAGCATTGACAGCTATAAACGAAGGAATTGTGATATTAATTTTATCCGATAAACGGGCGGATCATGAACAACTCCCTATTCCTTCACTATTAGCAACCTCTTGCCTTCATCATTTTCTAATTCAGAATGGCGTGAGAACAAAAGCAAGTATGATCATTGATTCCGGTGAGCCGAGGGATCCTCATCATATGGCGATTTTATTAGGTTATGGCGCTGACGCATTACATCCTTATTTAGCCTATGAAACAATTAAACAATTAATTATTGAAAAACATATACAGCTTCCTTTTAAACAAGCATTGCAAAATTATATACATGCCTTGACCAATGGGGTTGTGAAAATTATGTCAAAGGTCGGCATCTCCTCCATACAAAGCTACCGAGGAGCACAAACCTTTGAAGCACTTGGAATTTCTGAAGAGGTAATCAATAAATACTTCCCGGGCACAGTTTCACAATTAGATGGAATTGGACTAACTGAAATGACGAGAGAAATCGTGATGAGACATGAGAAAGCAATCACGGAAATGTCTTCTCATGACCAAACACTTGATTCAGGTAGCGAATTACAGTGGCGAAGTGAAGGGGAGCATCATCAGTTTAACCCTCTTTCGATTCATACACTGCAACGTGCGGCGAGAACGAATGATAAAGCTGTTTATAAAAAATTCGTAGATATGCATCATAATGGGCCTTTTACTACAATCCGTAGCCTATTAAATGTAAAAAGCAATCGTCCTCCAATCTCGATTGACGAGGTGGAGCCAATTGAGTCAATCTTTAAACGGTTTAAAACGGGTGCAATGTCGTATGGCTCACTAAGCAAGGAAGCACATGAGGCACTCGCCATCGCGATGAATCGAATTGGCGGTAAAAGCAATAGCGGCGAGGGTGGCGAGGAAATTGAGCGCTCACAAGAAGGTAATTTAAGAAGAAGTGCGATAAAACAAGTAGCATCAGGACGATTCGGGGTCACTAGCTTCTATTTATCTGAAGCAGAAGAAATTCAAATCAAAATGGCCCAAGGCGCAAAACCAGGTGAAGGTGGACAATTACCCGGCAGCAAAGTGTACCCTTGGATTGCCGAAGTTAGAGGATCCACACCGGGAGTTGGACTTATCTCCCCTCCTCCACATCATGATATTTATTCAATCGAAGATCTCGCACAATTGATTTTCGATTTAAAAAGTGCGAATCCGAATGCGCGAATTAGTGTCAAATTAGTCGCCAAAGCTGGTGTAGGCACAATTGCTGCCGGAGTTGCGAAAGGTCTGGCAGATACGATTTTAATTAGTGGACATGATGGCGGCACAGGGGCATCCCCGAAAACGAGTATTAAGCATACGGGAATTCCATGGGAAATCGGACTTGCTGAAACCCATCAAACCCTTTTATTAAACGGGCTACGCAATCGTGTGAAACTAGAAGCCGACGGAAAGCTAATGACTGGGAAAGACGTTATTATTGCTGCCTGTTTAGGTGCCGAAGAATTTGGATTTGCGACCGCACCTTTAGTCGTTCTCGGCTGTTTAATGATGCGTGCCTGCCATTTGGACACCTGCCCTGTTGGCATTGCGACACAAAACCCGAAGCTTCGTGAAAAATTTATGGGAAGTCCCGATCATATCGTTAACTATATGACTTTTATCGCCGAAGAAGTTCGTGAAATTTTAGCTGAAAATGGCTATCGAACTTTAGATGAAATAGTCGGTCAAACACAATTACTCCAACCAAGATCGGACATAAACAATCATTGGAAAGCGAAAACGTTAAATTTATCGAAGCTTTTATTCAAATTTTCAGACACACACGTATGCTCGGAAAAACAAAATCATCAATTAGAAAAAAGATTGGATCAGCATACATTGATCCCACTATTAAAGCAATATGTGGATCATGCACAATCTGTGAAACGCAGCTTCGAAATTAAAAATACGGATCGGGCTGTCGGCACGTTGCTCGGGCATTATGTAACGAAAAAATACGGTCCAAATGGATTGCCACACGATTTAATCAAACTTACATTTACCGGTTCTGCTGGACAAAGTTTTGGCGCCTTTCTTCCAAAAGGCTTAACCTTCACATTAGTCGGCGATGCCAATGATTACGTCGGGAAAGGCTTATCCGGCGGAACATTAATTATTAAACCAAATGATCTCTGGAATTATGACGGTGATCAAGCCATCATTGGAAATACGACCTTTTTCGGCGCTACTTCTGGAGAAGCCTTTATTAACGGGACAGCTGGACAACGATTTTGTGTGCGTAACAGTGGCGTTAGTGCTGTAGTTGAAGGTGTCGGCGACCACGGCTGTGAGTATATGACTGGCGGGAAGGCGATCATTTTAGGCTCAATCGGAAAAAACTTTGGAGCAGGAATGTCAGGTGGAGTTGCCTATATCTATTCCATGCCGGTCAACCACGAAGAGATTATGAAGAATATTAACTTTGAAATGATTAATATTGAAAATACGTTATCAAATGACGAAAAAATTGACATCTATCAAATGATACACAAGCATTATTTATTTACAGGCAGTAAAAAAGCGAAAGGAATATTAAAGAACTGGAATAAAGTAAATAATTATTTCCTTAAAATCATTCCAAATGAGTATAAAAATATGATTGATTTAATCGATCAGCTAGAAAAACAAGGTATGCGTAATAAAGACGCATCATTAACAGCCTTCCAGCTCAAAAAAGAAGGCAAAACGATTGAATCAGTTACTAGCCCTACAATGGGAATATCACTTTAGAAAAGGAGTGAGAGAATGGCTACTTCTACAGAATTTATCGATATTAAGAGGGCGAAACCATTAGAAGTCGATCCCGCAAAACGCGTGAAGGATTGGAACGAATATCAAAAACCTTTTTCCGAAAAAAAGATTAAACAACAGGCATCCCGTTGTATGGATTGCGGCACACCTTTTTGCCAAATTGGCCTGAACATCAATTCAAGTACGAGCGGATGCCCTTTATATAATCTAATTCCTGAATGGAACGCATTAGTCCAGCAAGGAAAATGGTACGAAGCATACTTGCGCTTAGCGAAAACAAACAATTTCCCTGAGTTTACCGCTAGAGCATGTCCTGCACCTTGTGAAGGTTCATGCACGGCGGGAATTCCGAGTGACCCTGTTACAATTAAAAGTATCGAAAAAGCCATTATCGACCGCGCCTTTTCAGAAGGTTGGGTCAAACCGCGAATCCCGCGCAAAAAAACCGGGCTAAAAATAGCGATTATCGGTTCCGGTCCTGCAGGATTAACTGCGGCAGATGATCTTAATCAATTAGGACATTCCGTTACCGTTTTTGAGCGTGAGGACCGTTTTGGCGGTCTGCTCATGTATGGGATTCCTAATATGAAAATTGATAAATCACATGTTCAAAGAAGAATTGATTTATTAAAAGAGGAAGGTATTGAGTTTCGAGCGAATGTCAATGTTGGCGTCGATCTTTCATTAGAAGAACTGCAATCATCTTTCGATTCAGTTTTACTATGCATCGGTGCTGAAAAGCCGCGGGAGCTTACGATTGAAGGTCGGCAATTAAAAGGAATATATCCTGCTATGGAGTATTTAACTGCGAGCACGAAGCATTATTTGCAATCATCAAGTGAACCGGACATTACAGCAAAAGATAAACGTGTCATTGTCATCGGCGGAGGTGATACTGGTGCCGATTGTGTCGCTACTGCCCTTCGTCAAGGATGCAAAAGTGTCATTCAGTTCGGAAAACATGGGAAGTTACCTTTGCGAAGACAAAAGGATAATCCATGGCCAGAAAACCCTCATGTATTTTCACTCGATTATGCCTATGAAGAAGCTGTTCATCTTTTTGGTGAAGATCCAAGACAATACTATATTCAAACCCAATCCTTTATTGGGAATGAAAACGGAGAAGTAAAAGGCTTAAATACGACTTATTTTAATCAGGATGATCAAGAAACACGCTATTGGGAAGCCGATCTTGTTCTCATTGCCATTGGTTTTGAAGGGGTAAAAGATGAATATTTCCAAACAATCAATCGTTCGAACAACCGAATCTCCACTACAACTAATAGTTATCAAACAAATCTTGAAGGAGTGTACGTTGCAGGTGATGCCCGAAGAGGCCAAAGTTTGATTGTTTGGGCTATTCAAGAAGGTAAGAAAGCGGCATTAGAGATTGATCATTTTTTAAAAGCAAAAAAAATAACTAGCGAACAGTGTTGATAACTGTTTGCTAGTTGTCTTTAACAGACTCTAAATAAGCTTTCCACATTTTTTGATAAGAAACCGGAAAAGCATAGTTTGTCAGCTCCTCGGTGGTCACTAATTTCATGTTTCCTTCTTCTTTCACCTCATTCTCTATCGTTCCTGAATAGGCTTCAATATCCCAGGTTAAATGGGAAAAAACATGCGGGATCGTAGTAAAAGATGTCTTATCAAATTTAATGCGAATATCATATTCATGTTTTAAAAAGTCTTGCAGAATATTTTTTGGTTTTATCAACTTACTTTTTTCCACCGTTGGGAATTCCCATAGATTCGCTAGCAGTCCTTGTTCGGGGCGCTTGTGAATTAAGTACCTGCCTTGGTGATCTTTCAACACAGCTGCTACTAACTCCACATGGCGGGTGCTTTTTTTCTTTGTTTTAACAGGAAGCTGATCCTGTACCCCCTCGTGAAACGCCTGGCAATGTTCTCTTACAGGGCAAAGCAGGCAGGATGGTGATGTTGGCGTACAAATTAATGCGCCAAGTTCCATTAATGCTTGATTGAAATACGATGGATTTTCATGGGAAATAATCTCTCTGACCGCTTCTTCAAACACTTTACGTGATGAAGCTTTTGCGATATCGTCCCATATCAATAAAATCCTTGATAAAACCCTCATAACATTTCCATCAACCGCAGGTTCTGGAACACCATATGCAATACTTAAAATCGCACCAGCAGTGTATGGACCTACCCCTTTTAACTTTTTGATTTCCTCAGGTGTATTCGGTACAACTCCGCCATAAGATTCATGTACTTCTCTTACCGCTGCCTGTAAATTTCGAACCCGAGAATAATATCCCAGCCCTTCCCACGCTTTTAAAACATTTTCTTCATCTGCTTCGGCTAGCTTTTCGATTGTCGGGAAGTTTTCAATAAATCGATTGAAATATGGGATAACGGTATCCACTCTCGTTTGCTGAAGCATAATTTCCGATACCCATACTTTATATGGGTCCTGATCTTTTCTCCACGGAAGATCTCTTTGTTCATTCGTAAACCAATGAAGTAAATCATTTTGAAATTGCTCTATATTTAAATGTTCAATACTACTTGACATATAATCCTCCAAAATTGCTGTGTACTTGACTTAACTGAATATGCTCCAAAGAAAAGAGTTATTTCTAATCGAAATGGGGAAAGTAAATAATATATATTCCTAATCATTAATTACTCATTCATATTAAGATTACATTACAGATCGTCTATTTTACAGAATGTCCATTGCAATTCGATCATTTTTACCATATCATGTTTACAAAAATCCGCAAGTAATTAGTATGACTAAGCTAGACAAAATAAGGAGGAAATCCCGTTTTGGATACTGGAACACACCTTGTCATGGGGTTTGCCCTTGGTGGTCTAGCCACCTTGGACCCTGTCGTTGCCGACAATACGTTAAATTCACATAGTGTACTACTTGCAACCATTATCGGTTCGCAAATACCTGATATAGATACATTTTTAAAATTTCGAAACAATGCGGTTTATATAAGAAATCATCGAGGTGCGACACATTCGATTCCCGCTGTTATATTATGGCCGTTATTGATTACCGCCTGTGCCGCTTTATTTTTTCCTGGGACGAACCTTTTACATTTATGGTTATGGACTTTCCTTGCTGTGTTTCTTCATGTGTTCGTCGATATTTTCAATGCATATGGAACCCAAGCAATACGTCCGTTTTCATCTAAATGGGTAGCTTTAGGGATTATTAATACGTTTGATCCATTTATCTTCATCATTCATGTGATTGGCTTGATTATTTGGGCTATTGGAGCTAATCCAGGTATAACGTTTATTTTCATTTATGCCATTGTCATCTGTTATTATTTATGTCGCTTTGCAGAGCAATGGGCCGTTAAAAAGGCTGTTTTAAAAATTGTTCCAAATGCTGAAAAAGTTATTATCGCACCAACTATGAGGTATTTTAAATGGAGAATTGTTGCCATTACCGATAAGCGCCTATTTGTTGCGAAGGCAAACAAACGGGAAATAACGATTCTCGATGAGTACGACCGTGTTCCGATTCCCGAAAATGAAGTCATTAACAGGGCAAAAAAGGACAAAAATATCGCTGCGTTTTTATCCTTTTCCCCTATTTTCCGTTGGGAGTTGGAGGAGCTTGAAAATGGATATGAAGTCCGTTTCATCGATCTGCGCTATCGCAGCAAAGGCCATTATCCCTTCGTCGCCATCGTTCAAATGGATGAAGATTTAGTGATTAAAGGTTCATATACCGGATGGATTTATAATAAAGATAAGCTTAGAAAGAAGTTAGATGTGGCTCCGAGGTAGTTATATTGGTATTCGTGTATGAGGATTGCAAAAAGGCGAGAACGGTATTCGGGAAGGTGAACATGCTGTTCGCGGGATGAAGTGCTCGAAAAGTCCGCTTTCGGGTAGATAATCATCCTGTTTGCGGGATGAAGTGCTCGAATATACCGGATTCGGGTAGATAAACTTGCTGAAAACGGAATCAAGTGCTCGAAAAAAGAAAAAAAGGAAAGAACATACATTCATATGCATTCCGCTCCTATCCAATAATAAAAAATGTACGGATATTCTATATCATATTTAGGAGGAACAGCATGCGAAATAAAGCAAAAGGTTTCCCGTATGGAAATGACAATAAGTTCGAAGGTGAACCTCGGGCAAAAGCAGAATTTGCTTCAAAACGTGCGGATGGATCAACAAATACACATCCACAAGAACGAATGAAAGCATCTAGCCGTAGAGACAGTGACGTTTAATTCATATACAAAAAAGAAATCGGCCAGAAAGCCGATTTCTTTATTTTAGTTTCTTTAACACCGATATTGGCAATGCTTCCTCTTCCTTTTCACCACCTAAGCGATATCCCCAAGCAAATACACCATTAATATAATCTATTTTAAAATAAACACCAGGATCCCCTTCGATTTCATATAGTTCACCTGGTTTAAAATCTTTAGGATTTAGCAAATACGCTTTTGCCATGATTGCTTTTCTCTCTAATACAGCAAATTCATTGACGATCCCGAGCTGTTCAGCTTTACGTGCTTTTTCGGTTATCGCGGCAATTTCTTGCTTCAATTCATATTCAGTCATTTGACTATATCTTTTTTCCTGTTCCACTAGATACACCACCTTATAGACTAAGTATAATACTATAGACTATATTCTTGAAGAAATTTCTCGATTAGTTCCATTGGGAATCCTTTTCGATACAAGGTTTGTTTCATTCTTTGCTCATACTCATAGCCACTATATTTTTGCAGTTTTCTATGTGCTTTCTCACCTTGCACAACGATAGCATTCCACTCTTCAGACTCGTCTTTTTTAAAATCAATTTCTTCCATCGCTAAGTGAATGGTTTCTATATCAAAACCTTTTCTTAATAAAGTTTGCTCCAGTTTCTGTTTTAAACTTTTTTCAGAAAGCTTTTTATTTTGTTTAATTGTTTTTTCAAGTAATGCTTTTGCGTGCTCAATTTGTTGTTCTTTCGAATATTTCTGTAATGCTTGATTAATGTGGTTTTCACTAATTCCTTTTTCATGTAATTCCATTTTAATCGTGCCAGGCCCTTTTTTCGTTGTATTCATTTGGGTTCTCACATACGCAACAGCAAATTCAAGATCATTTAAATATTTCAGGTTATAAAGCTTATGTATAACCTCTTGGATGACCATTTCGTTGATCTCTTTTTGCTTCAAATAATCTCTAACTTCCTTTTCAGATCGCATCCGATAGGAAAGATAGTGTATCGCTGTATTCACACCTTTTCGAATATCGTCTTCGTAGTCAATTTCAGCAATGTCAAAGTCAGATAATTCTTTGCCTTTCGTCAACTGAAAACGCGCGAGCACTTCTTCGTCCACACTAAACGCATATTCGCCATCGAGAAAAATATTATACCGTTCACTATTATTTTTTTGGATAGAAATTTTCGTTATTATCGGCATTTGAAGCATCCCTCTTCATCTTATTTCTTATTTATTTTACCATCGACTGTCGTATGTTTGCTATGTTTAAGGCAATAATGAAAATAACTGTTTAATGAAAGGGTGAAGTGATATGTCAAAGGATAAACGTGTGAAGGAAAAAAGCAATTTGCGAAGTATGCAAGCGGTAACTTATGCACATGAATTTAAGATGGCAGATCGTGCTGGAGGGTATGAGCAAAAGCGTAAATCTTGAAGCATTAGATAGGACCGCCAAATGGAAAGATAAAGTCGTAATATTTTCAAGGTAATTACACAAGCTATTCTTGCGGAAGATCAATTCCGTAACCTGATAACTTGAAAGGGGTTTTCGTTCATGGGTCGTGCACACAAACAAAAAACTCGTGATAAAAACAAAGCTAAACTTCCTCAAGTACCGAAAAATTTAAAATCGGATGGCAAAGATGTTGAATTTTCCCAAGAGTTAGCAGATCAAGCTGACCTTGAAGCACAAGCAAGATCAAAAGCTGCAGAACAACGGGCAAAAAATAAAAAGAAATAAGCAGGGGGGTTCCCCTGCTTTATAATGTAGCTTTTTCGTATCTTTTTGCAGCATCAATTAACTTTCGAATCGCCTCATATTCATTGTTCTGCAAAAGCTCAATAATTTTGCTTCCAACAACAACACCATCACAATATTGACTTAATTCGCTCACTTGCTCAGGAGTAGATACCCCAAAACCGGCTAATACCGGTGCAACAGAAATACTTTTTATTTCTTGTAAATAGGTCCCGATTCCTTCACGATAACTATTTCTAGCGCCTGTTATACCTGTGACTGTCACCGCATATAAAAATCCTTCGGTTCGTTTTGCGATTTCACGAATCCTTTCTTTTGAACTAGTTAATGCCGCTAAGCGTATAAGTGCAATGTGATGACTAGAAAGCTCACCTGTGACAAGTTCCTCTTCTTCAATCGGTAAATCAGGAATAATAATGCCGTCTACCCCGGCTTGTTCACAGTCCTCAGCAAACTCCTTCGTTCCGTATACGAAAATTGGATTCATGTAGGTCATTAATACAATCGGAATTTTTCTTCCATTTTTATTTTTTTTTAATTCATCTAACACCCCTTTTAATGTCGTACCTGCACGAAGGGACCGAATACCAGCCTCCTGTATAGTGGGACCGTCTGCAACAGGATCTGAAAACGGAATGCCTAATTCTAACGCAGTTGCACCCGCATCTTCAAAAAACTGGATCCTTTCATTAAGAATATCTAATCCCCCATCACCAGCCATAATATATGGAACAAATATTTTTTCACCATTTGCCAAAACATTATCTAAAGCTTGACTTAATTTTTCTTTTCCCATTTTTACATCCCTCCTAAAATGCTTTTGACCGTTTCAACATCCTTATCTCCTCTGCCTGACAAACAAATAACCATCGTTTCTTCTTTTGACATTTCCTTTGCTAATTTAGCCGCATATGCGACGGCATGGGAGCTTTCGAGTGCAGGGATAATTCCTTCCGATTTTGTTAAAAGTTTAAATGCTTCAAGGGCTTCCTTATCTGTAATTGATGTATAGGTTACTCTTCCTTTTTCCTTTAAAAAGCTATGTTCTGGACCAACACCAGGATAATCAAGTCCTGCAGAAACGGAATGGGCTTCTTCAATTTGACCGTGCTGATCTTGAAGTAAATACGTCATCGTTCCATGCAGCACCCCAATCTTTCCGTCTGTTAATGTGGCAGCATGTTTGCCAGTGTCAATCCCAGATCCACCTGCCTCTACACCGTATAGCTTGACGTCTTCATCATTGATAAAAGGATAAAACATTCCCATTGAATTGCTGCCGCCCCCGATACAAGCAACAACTGCATCAGGAAGCGATCCAGATTGTTCGAGTATTTGCTTCCTTGTTTCTTTTCCAATCACACTTTGAAAATCACGAACAATTTGCGGAAATGGATGTGGACCGACGACAGAACCTAATATATAGTGAGTATCTTCTACATGACTTACCCAGTAACGAAGTGCTTCGTTTACTGCATCCTTTAATGTACCGCTCCCTTGTTCAACACTTCTCACTTCGGCTCCAAGCAGTTCCATCCGAAATACATTTAGCTTCTGTCTTTGTATATCTTCCTCTCCCATAAATACGATGCATTCCAAACCAAGAAGCGCGCAGGCCGTTGCCGTTGCTACGCCATGCTGTCCCGCACCCGTTTCGGCTACCACTTTCTTTTTCCCCATACGCTGGGTCAATAGTGCTTGCCCAAGAGCGTTGTTAATTTTATGAGCGCCCGTGTGATTTAAATCTTCACGTTTCAAGTAGATTTTCGGACCACCTAATTGGTTAGTCAAATTTTCGGCTAAGTATAATGGGGTTTCCCTGCCAATGTAGTGATGGAAATAGTAATCAATCTGTTGAATAAATTCAGGATCATTCATTGCCTCATTATAGGCTTGTTCTAACTCAAGTACTGCTGGCATTAATGTTTCCGGGACGAATCTTCCTCCGAACATCCCGTAATGTCCTTTTTGATCTGGCTGGGTATAAGTTGTCATTTTTTCACACTCTCCTTTAAAGTTTGAACTGCTTGTTTTGCTGTCTTTATAAATGCATTTATTTTTATCGGATCCTTTTGTCCATTTGTTTCCACACCACTTGACACATCGATTATTGCCGGATGAACGGATTGAATCGCTGCCGCAACGTTTTCTACATTTAGTCCACCGGCAAGAATAAGCTTCTCCTTTTGGATAGGTAGATGATGCAGTAATGTCCAATCAAACGCGATTCCATTGCCACCTCGATACGCCCCTTTTGGGCTATCGATTAAATAATAATCACATGGAAATGTTGTTGGATTAATCTTATCTTGGATCGACCAAGCCTTAATAATTGGACGGTTTAATGATGAAGCAATTTCAGGTGTTTCATCCCCATGTAATTGAATAAAATCAAGACCGACGAACTGACAAATCTCGTTTATCGTTTCGGGTGATTCATTCACAAATACACCCACTTTTTTCACTTCACGAGGAACTTGATCGGCAATCTGTTTGGCATCTATAGGAGAGATTTTTCTTCGACTATCTGCAAATACGAAGCCAAGAAAATCAGCACCCGCATCAACTGCCACCCTCGCTGTCTCCATAGTGGTAATGCCGCAAATTTTCACTTTCATATCGATCACCTTTTTACCATTGATTTAAATGGTGTTTTCAGTTGATTAAAGATGGCGGCTAGATCGGTTGATCGCATCAAGGTTTCTCCAACAAGGATACCCTTCACTCCTGCTTGTTCCATCCGTTCCACATCTTTTTCCTCTTTAATTCCACTTTCACCAATTAATAAAATGTTTTTATCCACGACTAATTTTGCGAGCCTTTCAGTAGTAGTCAAATCAACTTTGAACGTTTTTAAGTTGCGATTATTGATCCCGATAATTTTTGCATTTAGTTCAATAGCTGCTTCTAGCTCAATTTCATCGTGAACCTCTACGAGAACATCTAGTCCTAAAGACGTTGCATAGTTGTATAACTGCTTCATACGATGCTTCGATAATGCCGCAACAATTAACAAAATAATATTCGCCCCAAATGCTTTCGCCCTGTCAATTTGAATTTCATCGATAATAAAATCTTTACATAAGATTGGTAATGAAACCGCCGCCCTTACCTCTTTTAAATCGTCCATTGAACCTTTGAAAAAAGTTTCATCTGTCAAAACCGAAATGGCATTAGCACCTAATTCTGCATAGCGTTTTGCTTGCTCAGCTGGATTTACATGTAGATGAATGTCTCCTTTTGACGGGGATGCTCTTTTGATTTCGGCAATGATATTCATCGTTTTTGATTTTTGAAATGAATCGAAAATGGAATCAACTTTTTCCAAACGATCCTGGTTTTCGCTAACATACGTTTCCTTTAAAACTTGGACCTCTTTTACTTTTTCCGCAATGATTTCATCTAAAATCGTCATTTACATAACCCCCTCTGTCGTTCGTTGACTGTATTCGATTAAATAATGCAGCTTTTGAAGCGCAGCTCCGGAATCAATGCTTTCCTTTGCGATGGCGATGCCCTCTTGAACGGTACTCGCTAATCCGTTTGCAAATATTGCTAATCCAGCATTCAATAAAACCGTATCCCGATAAGCTCCTTTTTCGCCTTTCAATACGTGCAATAGAATTTCCGCATTCTCCTTTGAATCACCGCCGCGAATTTCACGATTTTCATAATACGGTAAGCCAACATCCTCTGGCCTAAGTGTAAATGGAATGATATCCCCACGATCTAGAAGTACAAAATGATTTTCTCCCGATAATGACGCCTCATCCATAAAGCCTGCGCCATTTAAGATTAAAGCTCTCTTTCTTCCAAGGCGGTGGAGAACATTCGCCATCATCTCAAGCATGTCACGGCGATAAATACCTAATAGCTGTGTTTCCAGATCAATTGGATTTGTTAATGGGCCGATTAAATTAAAGATGGTCGGGATCTTTAAATCCCTTCGTATTTTCATAATTCTTTTTAAACTTGGATGGAGATTCGGTGCGAATAAAAAGGCAATTCCATTTTCCTCAAGAATTTCGTGTATTTGCTCCGCCCGAAAATTCAACGATACTCCTAAGTTTTCTAATACATCCGCACTCCCAGTTCGACTGGAAACACTTCGATTTCCATGTTTTGCGATCTTAATCCCTGCTCCAGCAATGACAAATGCCGATGTCGTACTTATATTAAAGCTTTGGGAACCATCTCCCCCTGTTCCGCAATTATCCATAACAGGTCCGACATTACTTCCAATCAGTATGGACTTTTCCCGAATCACTTGAACAAGACCAGCTATTTCTTCTGCCGTTTCACCTTTTACTTTTAACGCCGCTAAAAATGCACCCATCTCACTTTCCGATACATCTTCAGTAAATAAATAATCTGCCGCATTTGTCATTTCCTCATAGGTTAAATTCTGTTGTTCCATCATTTTTTCAAGATATGCTTTCATACGAATTCTCCTTTCTCATTTCCATTAAAAAGTTCCGAATAATGTCCTTCCCTGTTTTTGTACCAATGGATTCAGGGTGAAATTGAACACCGTATAGTGGAAAATATTCATGTTTGATTGCCATAATTTCTTGATCATCCATTGAGGTAGCTGCAATGATAAATTCAGATGAAAGACTATTTCTATCAATAACGAGCGAGTGATAGCGCATCACTTCAAGTGGCTGAGACATATATTGAAACATCCCTTCTCCACAATGAAGAATTCTTGATATTTTTCCATGTTTAATTTCCTTTGCTTGAACGATCGTTGCCCCAAATGCAGCAGCAATTGCCTGATGTCCTAAGCAAACCCCAAGAATAGGAATGTTCTGATAACATGCTTTGATAACTTCCATACAAATTCCCGCCTGTTCCGGGGTACCGGGTCCAGGTGAGAGGACGATCGCCTCTGGTTTCATTTCCGTTATTTGCTCAATCGTTATTCCATCATTTCGAAACACCTTTACCTCTTCACCTAGTTCCGATAAATATTGAAACAGGTTATACGTAAAGGAATCATAATTGTCTAGCAAGATGATCATCTTTGTTCACCTCCAGAAGTGACTTCGCTTTATTCAGCGTCTCAATATATTCATTTTCAGGTATGGAATCATGGACAATCCCTGCGCCAGCCTGCAAATAAGCTACACCATCTTTAATGACCAATGTTCGGATAGCAAGTGCGAAATCCATGTTGCCATTCACATTTATATATCCGATTGCTCCTGCATAAACGCCGCGTTTCTGCTTTTCAAGTTCATTAATGATCTGCATCGCACGAATTTTTGGCGCACCCGAAACCGTTCCGGCTGGTAAACAAACCTTTAACGCATCAATGCCTGTAAACTCTGGTTTCATCATACCTTTCACTTCCGAAACGATATGCATTACATGTTGATACTTCTCAATGACCATGTATTTAGGGATTGTAATACTGCCTGGTTCACAAACTCTGCCAATGTCATTCCGGCTTAAATCAACCAACATCCGATGTTCAGCCAATTCCTTCTCATCTTCTAGCAGCTCTTTTTCATAATAAGAATCTTCCAGTTGTGTATTTCCTCTTGGTCTTGTTCCAGCAATTGGGTTCGTTATTACTTGCGAACCAATTGTTTTGATTAAGCTTTCGGGTGAAGCACCGAGCAGAACATATTCGTCAAAATCGATGTAAAACATGTATGGCGAAGGATTGGCATTTCTTAGCTTTCGGTAAAATTGAAAGGGGTCACTGTCCATCCTTCCTTTCATTTTCTGAGATAAAACGATTTGAAAAATGTCACCTTTCCGGATAAACTCCTGTGCAATCTGGACCTTTTCTAAAAAATCTTCTTTTTCCATCAACGGTTTGAAATGGATAGGTACTTTCGATAAATCAAACAATTGAGGTTCTTCTTTTGTGAAAAGCGACTCTTTTATCTCCGCTATTTTTTCAATTAAATCTTTTTCGGTGCGTTTTTCATCAAGATTGAGTGAAACGATAAACAACATTTGGGTTTTGTGATCAAATATGATGACGTCTTGATAAAACATGAAATGGACATCAGGTATTTTCTGTTCATCCTCTAAGTCGGGGCCAATGGTTTCATATTGACGAATGGCATCATAGCCAATGAAGCCGATTCCTCCACCAAAAAAGGGGAAATCCAATGGGAATTGGTCGAGCTTAGGAATGTGATTTTTTAATAGGTCTAGTGGCTTTCCTCTTTCTGTAGTTACTGATTTATTGGGCTTGCTAATGGATACTTGGTCACCTTCTCCAATGAACTCCATGTATGGGTTCATCCCGATAAAGGAGTATCGCCCATTTCCATCATGTTTGAGTGAGCTTTCTAGTAAAAATTTCTTTTTGCCGTTTATCCGATTAAAAACTGCTATCGGTGTTAACATATCTGCGTTCATTTGGATAAATTTATATTCAGTTTCAGAAATCATTCTTAATTCCTCCTTCTTAAATAGGTTGTTCTAAATACTGTTGATTTCCGCTCCAGATGCTCGCTTTCCGCGGGCGGTCCGGGAGCCTCATCGGAGCTAAACGCACCTGCGGGGTCTCCCGTTTACCGTTTTTCCTGTAGGAGTCTCGCATCTTCCGCTCCAATCAACTTAGATATAAATTCAACAATGAGAGAAAATAAAAAAAGTCCCCTATAAACACATACAATGCTTGTGTTTATAGAGGACGATTTTGTTCGCGGTGCCACCTCTTTTTGAAGGGAATTATCCCTTCCTCTTTTCAGGTACGAGAACTGAGTTCTGATACCCTATCCTTGTAACGGTGGAGGCCGTGTTTCCCTACTTTATGTTCAAGAAACCTCTCATAAGTCCATTCCGTTTCACTCCTCGTACCGGATTCACACCAACACCGGTTCTCTGCGACGATTTTAGTTAAACGTACTCCTCTTATTCAATGATTTATCACTATAAAATTTTCTTTTAAAAAACACAAAAAGGCTCCTCATCCAAAAGGACGAGGAACCCGCGGTACCACCTTTATTAGCTGACGAACAGCCCACTTTGACAATATCAAGTTTGACAACTTAATACCCGTCTCTTGTAACGATGAGACATTCGCCAAAGCCTACTGTTCAAAATTGATTTTCGGTTTGGATGCTCCGAAGTCCATTCATTTATACGTTCACACTGGTTCACACCAACCACCAGCTCTCTTTGAGTGTTCATATAAATTACTACTCTTCATCAACGCAAATTCATTTTTTGAATTATTGTTTATTATGTTAGTACCGATGAATACAAATGTCAAGGGAATAAATAAATTAATCATTCGTAAATTTTCGACATCATTTATGTATAAACCATTTGCTGCAATCTCGTTTTATATTGAAACGATTAAATTTTTATAAATTTAACTCTTTACAAAACTAAAGTGTATTTGGTAGAATATTTGAAACAATTAATAATTAAACAAAGTGATGATGAAGATGGTTTGAAGATAAGAGCTTAAGAAAGTCGGTGGTTGCTGTGAACCGATGCTTTTTCTTCACAAAACCGAGCACTTCTGAACTGGACAGTTGAATGAAATAGTAGGCTGTCACGGCTTAATGTCGTTATTTTTCTCTGAGGTTACGTTTTGTAACAAAAGAGGGTGGCACCACGTATATGACGTCCCTCATAACATGGCATATTTGTCTGTTATGGGGGACTTTTATTTTCGTAAAGAAAGGATGAACGAAATGCTTCTCAATCAACACTATTTATTTACTCCCGGCCCGACACCTATTCCAGAACGGGTGAAACTTGTCATGAATCAACCGATGATTGGGCATCGCAGTCAAGCGTTTGCCCATTTGTTAGAAGAGGTTTCGACACGTTTAATGCCGATATTCGGGTCAAAGGAACCAGTACTCCTATTAACCGGAAGCGGGACCTCTGCCTTAGAAACAGCTGCTGCAAATATAATTGAAGAAGGTGATCATGTCGTCGTCATTGTTACAGGTGCCTTTGGAGACCGTTTTGCTAGTATTTGCGAAGCATTCGGGGCGAATGTTCATCGCTTAACAGTTCAATGGGGAAAAATTTGTACGCCAGATCAATTAGAGGATTTTTTAACAAAGCTAGATGTCAAAATTAAAGCGGTGTTTGCAACGTATTGTGAAACATCGACAGGGGTGCTTAATCCTATTCAACAACTTGGTGAAGTAACAAAACGCTTAACAGATTCCCTTTTTATTGTCGATGGAGTCAGTTGTATTGGCGCAGTGCCAGTTGATATGGAATCTTGGCACATAGATATATTAGTTTCAGGGTCACAGAAAGCTTTAATGCTACCACCGGGATTGGCTTTTATTGCAGTTAGCGAAGTTGCGAAAAAAGTAATTCATGATTGCCAAACGAAACGCTTTTATTTAGATTTAAATCGCTATCTATCATCCTATGAAAAGGAGAAATCCACACCATTTACACCCGCTGTTTCGCTCATAGCCGGTGCTCTCGAGGTTTGCTATATGATTGAAGAGGAAGGATTCAATCAAGTGATTGCTAGACATCAGCTGTTGAAAAAAATGATACGTGAAGGATTAAAAGCGATAGAGCTTCCACTCCTTGTCTCGGATGCTCAAGGTTCACCTACCGTAACAGCGGTCAAACCGGCCTCAGGAACAGCAAATATGATCAAAAAAATTCTCCAAGATAACTATTCTATTACGATTGCCGGAGGCCAAAAACAGCTCAAAGGTGAAATATTCCGAATTGGGCATATGGGATACTGCACCCCATTTGATATTTTAAAAGTATTAAACGGACTTGAAATGGCTTTACATAAGTTGGATGGAAGAAATGTTTTTGGGAAAGCGATAAAAGCAGCTGAGGAGGTATGGAGTCAACATGTATAAAGTATTAGTGACAGATTCAATTAGTGATATAGGCTTAAAAAAATTATATGAGCATCCTGAATTTCTTGTTGATAAAAAAAATAATCTTACAGAACTGGAACTATGTGAAATAATTAAAGACTATGATGCCCTTATAGTCCGCAGCCAAACAATTGTTACGAAAAATCTATTAGAATACGCCACTAGATTAAGAGTAATTGCACGCGCAGGTGTAGGAGTCGATAATATTGACCTAGATTCGGCCACTCGAAAAGGTATCATCGTTATTAATGCACCCGGAGCAAACACGATAGCCGCTACGGAACATACGTTAGCTATGTTGCTCTCTTTAGCCCGAAAAATCCCTCATGCCTACCAATCGACATCAAAAGGTGAATGGAAACGCGGCTCCTTTAAAGGGGTGGAACTCTATGAAAAAACACTTGGAATCGTAGGTATGGGAAAAATCGGAACCGAAGTTGCCAAACGTGCAAAAAGCTTTCAAATGAAGATTTTGGGGTTTGACCCTTATTTATCTGATGAACGTGCAAAAAAGCTTGGAATTACAAAAGCTAGCTTAGATGAAATTGCTAAGCAATCCGACTTTATCACTTTTCATACACCACTAACGCCCGAAACGAAAGGCTTAGTAAATGATGAATATATAAGTAAAATGAAAAAAGGTGTACGACTCGTTAACTGTGCCCGTGGCGGAATTATCGTTGAATCCGCATTGCTCCATGGTCTCCAAAGCGGACAAATTGCCGGTGCAGCACTCGATGTCTTTGAACAGGAACCCCCAACCAACTTAGACCTACTTCAGCATCCTAACATCATCGCAACTCCACATTTAGGAGCATCAACCGAAGAAGCACAAGAAAAAGTCGCGAAGGAAGTAAGCGAAGAAATCATTAGCATTTTTGAAACAAATTCTATTCGCCATGCGATCAATATGCCGCAAATTTCCGGCGAGATTCAGAAAAAAATGAAGCCTTTTTTAGAATTAGGTGAACAAATTGCCCAATTGGCGATTCAACTTTTTAAGCAAGCACCCAATAAAATTGACATCCGCTATTCTGGAGAGTTAATAGAGGAAGATACAAGTCTTTTAACAAGAACGATGATTAAAGGAATTCTTGCATATCATTTAAGTGATTCCGTAAATATTATTAACGCCTTCCATTTATTAAAAGAACACGGCCTTACTTACAACATTGAGAAGAATGCTCCGAATAAAGGCTTCTCTAACTATATGGAATTAAGTTTATCGAAAGGAAACGAGATTGTTGTTATCGGTGGTACGGTATTGAATGGCTACGGTACACGAATTGTTAAAATTAATAACTATAGAATTGATGTGAAGCCTGAACAACACCTTCTTTATATAAAACATGAGGATCGCCCAGGAATGATTGGACTTGTAGGATCCATCCTTGGAGACTACCATATTAATATTGGTACGATGCAGGTGGGTCGTGAAACGATTGGAGGCGAGGCAATTATGGTGCTAACGTTAGATAAAAAAATAGATGATGATGTCATATATTCTCTTAAATTACTAAATGGTCTAGAAGAGGTTGACGTTCTCGAATTATCGAAAGAAGTAGCAGTTGTTGAAAATTATTAAACATGCAACATTATTTTTCCATTAATTAATGGCATACAAAAGAAGTATGCCATTTTTTTGAAAGTCAACTTAATGTTTATACTTCTATCCGTTTAATAACCTTTGCCGGATTGCCGCCAACTACCACGTTATCCGGTACATTTTTAGTAACTACAGACCCCGATGCAATGACAACATTGTTACCTATAACAACACCTGGATTTATTATCGCACTTCCACCAATCCATACATTATCCCCAATCGCAATCGGTTTCGCATACTCTTTTCCGGAATTACGTTCAGTGGGATCAAGTGGATGTGTCGCAGTATAAATCTGCACACTAGGTCCAAGCATACAATTATCTCCAAATCGCACTTCACAAACGTCTAAAATCGTACAATCAAAATTAGCAAAAAAGTTTTCACCTACATATGTGTTATATCCATAATCAAACCTAATATTTGGCTCCATATATACGTGTTCACCCGTTGAACCGAGTAACTCTTTCAATAATTTAGAACGCTTATCGCCTTCTGTTTCTGTCGTTTGATTATACATTCTAACCAGTCGTCTTGTATTTTCTCTATCCTTCATTAATTCAGGATTAGACGGGTTATACATTTCCCCGGCTAACATTTTTTCTTTTTCTGTTTTCATTTTTAAAACTCCTTTTTTATTCAAAAACCCTTTAATGAATGCTCGATAATAAAAAATATATCAAATAAAATCTTTGCTAACAGCATCTTTTAGTATCATGCAGAAAATCGACCATTTAAAATTTATACCTTTGCTCCACAAATTTCTTTCTATGATCCACAAATTCCGATCTATGCGGCACAAATTCAATTCCATGTTCCACAAACCAAATTCGACATAATAAAAACTCGCCTACATAGACGAGTCTTTATTCTCCGAACCTTTCTACCTAATCATCGAAAAAACAATGCTTTTCACATCTAATACAGAATCCAGTATAAAATCAGCCCGATGTTCCTCGAATTCCTTTCTTCCTGTTAGCCCTGTTAACACCGCAGCAAATTGACATCCCATTTTTCTCGCTGCTAAAAGGTCCGCAAAGGAATCTCCAACGATCAGTATTTGATCTCCATGCTCTAGTGGCAATTGTTCCTTTAGACAACTCGCCACAGAGGTTTGATTCCCTTTCAATGCTTGAATATATGTGTACGGATGAGGCTTTGCCAATGGTGCGCAGTCCTGATGTTCCTTTTCCGCAAGAAGCACATTGTCAGCAGTAACAATTCGATTGGGGTCAAAATATTTATGCCATTGTAAGTATTCGAACGGCTTAACCGTTTCAAGCTCAGGCCGTCCTGTACCGATACCAATCGTTAATCCGGCGTCTGTTAAATCTTGAAACAATCCGCTTATTTCTTCGCGTGAAGCTAATGTTTGTTCATCTGTTAGAAATCCTTTTTTCCCCTTCTGAACAGAAGGTCTTCCTGTTGAGGAAAGAACATACTCATCGCCTACATACCATTCTTGAGAGACATGTTCACATATTGACCAAAGAACACTTTTCCCGCTAAAAATTTCCGTCTTTACTCCCAATTTTTTTTCGGCCAGTATATTTAAAAATTGAAATAATTCCGTTTTTGATTGTTGAAATTCAGGGATGAACAGGTCGAATTGAACATTAATATCATACTTGGATAATACTTCGTTTATTTCAAGCAGCGTTTTTCGGTCAATATCATTTTTTAACCACTCAGAAATCTTCGCTTGTTCTTTATCCTTTATCTGTGATAAAAGCTGAATAAGCTGAAAGCTAAATGTGAGATAAATCATATCCCAGTTCGCATTTAAACCTTTTGATTTTAAAAATTTCAGAACCTGGTCGTTAATGAAAACTGTATCTCGAATAGAAGCAATTTCCTCATCATTAAATGTCGTTTTAAATTGATCCGCTCCAAGTCCTAAATACTTTTCACTATGTATTAACTCCCACACCGTTAATGCGGAAGCATCAAAATACCGCTCCTCACTTAACAAAACGCCATCTATATCAAACAAAATTGTTTGAACCATGATCATCCTCCTTTATCTTATTAGTGTATCACAGAAAGATATCCATAGGAAAAACCACTGCCTGAATCGGCAGTGATTCATACTAGTTTTACATTTTCTTCATACTTCGTAATCTTATCTTCAAGCATCATTGTTAATGCGATATCATCTAATCCTTTCAAAAGCGTCTCCTTCTGATATGAATCAATGTCAAAATGGAGTTGCTCATTATCAAGAATAAGTTTCTGATTTTCCAGGTCAACCGTCATGAATAACGTTTCCGTTTCGGATCTTTCGAGTAATGATTGAGTATCTAACGTTATCGGTAATATGCCATTTTTCAAACAATTATTATAAAAAATATCTGCGAAACTTGGGGCGATGATTACTTTAAATCCGTAATCCTGCAGTGCCCACGGAGCGTGCTCACGAGAAGATCCACATCCAAAATTAGCTCCGGCAACGAGTATTTCGGCGCCCTGATATTTTTCTTGATTAAGAGGAAATTCCTCAATAGGTTCTCCTTTTTCATCATATCTCCAATGATAAAAAAGACATTCGCCAAACCCTTGTCTTTCAATTCTTTTTAAAAATTGTTTTGGGATGATTTGATCTGTATCGACATTTGTCCGGTCCAATGGTAAAACTAATCCTTTAAATGTTTCAAATGGTTGCACCAGCAATCACCTCCTATTGATAAACTTTCTCTATTTTTCTTACATCTACAAATCTTCCGTTAATAGCTGCAGCGGCAGCCATTTCAGGACTTACAAGATGGGTTCTTGATCCATTCCCTTGACGCCCTTCAAAGTTACGGTTTGAAGTAGAAGCACATCTTTCACCCGCCGGAACGACATCCGCATTCATCGCCAAGCACATGCTGCATCCGGATTCACGCCATTCAAATCCTGCTTCGATAAAGATTTTATCCAATCCTTCAGCTTCAGCTTGAGCTTTCACTGTTTGTGAACCTGGTACTACTAATGCTCTCACATTTTTATGGACATGATTTCCTTTTACTACATCTGCTGCTTTGCGCAAATCACTTAATCTAGAATTCGTGCAAGAACCAATGAAGACATGTTGGATTTCAATCTCCTTAAGTGAGGTTCCTTCTGTTAATCCCATATAATGAAGTGCTTTTCGAACGGATTCTTTTTCACTATTATTCTCAATCTCTTCAATGACAGGTAATTTATCATTAATTGATAAACACATAGAGGGATTTGTCCCCCATGTTACTTGGGGTTCAACAGTATCAGCATCAATTTCAATGGTTCGATCGTATTTGGCACCATCATCTGTTGCAAGACTTAACCAATATTCAGCACATTTATCAAATTCCTCTCCTTTAGGAGCGTACTTCCTTCCGCGTAGATAGGAAATCGTCGTTTCATCAGGACTGATTAATCCAGCTCTTGCACCTGCCTCAATCGACATATTACAGATTGTCATTCGTTCATCCATCGACATTTTCCGAATCGCTTCCCCGGTATACTCAACAATATGCCCGGTACCAACATCAATCCCAAATTTGCCTATAATCGCCAAAATTAAATCTTTCGCTGTCACACCATAACCCAGATTACCATTCACCTTTATTTGCAATGTTTTCGGACGACGTTGCCACAATGTTTGAGTGGCAAGTACATGTTCTACCTCACTTGTTCCGATTCCGAAAGCAATTGCACCGAATGCACCGTGTGTCGATGTATGACTATCCCCACAAACAATCGTTTTACCAGGTGTCGTTAATCCTAGCTCTGGACCGATGACATGTACAATCCCTTGGTCAGGATGATCAATACCCGCAAGCGGGATGTTAAATTCTTCACAGTTTTTCTCTAGTGTACTCATTTGCTTTTTAGCAATAGGATCATTTGAAATCCGATGCTTTGTTGTGGCTACATTATGATCAACAGTTGCAAAAGTTAAATCCGGTCTTCTCACTGTTCGATTATTCATCCTCAAACCTTCAAAGGCTTGAGGAGATGTTACTTCATGCACTAAATGTAAATCAATATATAGCAGATCTGGCTTTCCTTGTTCTTGATGGATCAAATGCTGATCCCAAATTTTTTCTATAATGTTTTTTGGTTGCATATGAATCCTCCTAAATATAAGCCGTTAAAATTCCTGAAATTGCTTGATTTTCATTAATAGAATCAATAATTTTATTGACCATTTCAGTTGTGCTCACTTGTGTTCCTTGTTGTACGTTTAAGTCCCCGGTATGGAATCCATCAGTCAATACTTTCATTACAGATTCCTCAATAATGTTTGCCTCTTTCTCAAGTCCGAACGAATATTTGAGCATTAAGGCAACAGACAATATCATCCCTAGTGGATTTGCCAGGTTTTTTCCTGCAATATCGGGTGCGGATCCATGTACAGGCTCATACAAGCCAACCATGTCACTTCGTAAACTTGCTGAAGGAAGCATACCAAGTGAGCCGGTAATCATCGAAGCCTCATCACTTAAAATATCTCCGAAAAGATTTTCCGTTACGATGACATCAAATTGCTCAGGCCGATAGATTAGCTGCATCGATGCTGAATCGACAAGCATATGCTCTACCTGAACATCAGGATAATTAGCGGATACTCGATTAACAACTTCACGCCACATTCGGCTTGATTCAAGGACATTTGCCTTATCTACTGAGGTTAGTTTTTTCCTTCGTTTTCTTGCCAATTGAAATGCTTTGTCTACGACTCTTTCAATTTCTTTGACATTATAAACTAATGTATCAATGGCTAAATCTTTATTGACTCCTCGTCTTTCACTAGGTTTTCCAAAATAAAGACCGCCAGTTAATTCACGAACAATCAATAAATCGACATGTTCGATGACTTCTTTTTTTAATGTTGAGGCATGAATAAGCGGTTGATAGGCATTGACCGGGCGCAGATTAGCAAAAAGGCCAAGTTCCTTTCTAATTCGAAGCAACCCTTGTTCCGGACGAATTGTATGAGTAGTTGAATCCCATTTCGGACCACCAACCGCTCCTAAAAGAATCGCATCGCTCTTGGAACATAAATCTAACGTTGTATCGGGAAGCGGATTACCACATTCATCGATGGCAGCACCACCAATCAAGCCTTGTTCGAAAATAAAATCATGTTGAAAACAATCCGATATCGCTTGAAGGACTCGCACAGCACCTTGCATTACTTCAGGTCCAATCCCATCACCAGGTAAAATTGCGATTCTTTTTTTCATAACCATTGCCTCCTTTGTATTTTTAAACGTGAAGTCGTTCTTTCTTTATTTCTTCCTGTACAATGACGCGATTTACTGCATTTAAATATGCCCTTGCCGAAGCCTCTAGCACGTCTTGCGCTGAACCTCTGCCTCCAGATTCAATTCCATCATATTTTACTTTTACATAAGCATCTGCCAATGCATCCCTTCCTGATCCAATGGATTGAAGCTTATAATCCATTAATTCAATAGGCTCATCGATCATGCGGGATAAGGTGTTATAAATGGCTTCCACACTTCCAGCACCTGTTGCTGCTTCTTCCAAAAATCTTCCGTCTGGTGCTTTAACAACAACTGTGGCCGTAGGCACATTATTCGTTCCATATTGTACTTGTATATTTTGAAGTTCATATGTTTTTACATTTATTTGTTCCGTTTGCTTATCAGCAAGAATTGTAAATAAATCTTCTTCGGTTACTTCCTTTTTCCGATCAGTTAATGCTTTGAACGAATCAAAAGCCTCTTTTAATTTTTCAGGAGTTAGTTCAAAGCCAAGTTCTAATGCTTTTTGTTTAAATGCATGACGTCCGGAGTGTTTTCCTAGCACAAGACTATTTGAAGATACTCCGATTAATTCCGGCGTAATAATTTCATAAGTAGATGCTTCTTTTAACACTCCATCTTGGTGGATACCGGATTCATGGGCGAAAGCATTTGCTCCGACGACTGCTTTGTTCCCCGGTACAACCATACCTGTCAATTTGCTAATCAGCTGACTCGTATGTTTGATTTCATTTAACTTTAAGCCTGTTTTCGCTTTGTAAAAATCATTTCTAATATGCAAAGCGACTGCAATTTCTTCTAATGCAGCATTTCCGGCCCTTTCACCAATTCCATTGATGGTCCCTTCAATTTGTCTTGCTCCGTTTTCTATAGCAGCTAAAGAGTTGGCGGTCGCCATACCAAGGTCATCATGACAATGGGCAGATAATATAACCTGGTCGATATTGGGAACGTTTTGTTGGATAAATGTAAAGAGGTTCCCGTATTCTGCAGGTGTACTATAGCCAACTGTATCGGGCAAATTAATGACTGTAGCGCCTGCTTTGATGACCTCAGTAATGATTTTCACTAAAAACCATTTATCTGAACGACTCGCGTCCTCTGCAGACCATTGTACTTGTGGGAATCTTTGTTTTGCGTATTTTACTGCTTCTACAGCAGATGCCAATACTTCATCTGGTGTTTTCTGCAGCTTATACGTCATATGGATTGGAGAGGTCGCTAGAAAAATATGAAGTCGCGGCTCTACAGAACCTTTTAGCGCGTCCCAAGCAATATCAATATCCTGTTTATGTGCTCTCGCTAATCCTGTAACAGAACTGTTTCGAATCGAATTGGCAATTGTTTGGACCGCTTGGAAATCTCCTTTAGAGGAAGCGGGAAATCCCGCCTCCATAATATCCACTCCAAGCCTCTCCAATTGTTTAGCTATTTCCAATTTCTCTAATTCATTCAAATTGACACCTATTGACTGTTCACCGTCTCTAAGAGTCGTATCGAATATATTAATTTTTTGCATATGCTGCCACTTCCTCTTGTTTTTGTTGTTTTTTAACAAATGGCATTAGTTTGCGTAATTCCTCACCAACTACTTCAATTGGATGCTGATTTTCACTTGAATTAATCGCATTAAATACTGGACGATTTGCTTGGTTTTCGAGAATCCAGCCTTTCGCAAATTGGCCGGATTGGATTTCTTTTAATAATTCACCCATGCGTTTCTTCGTTTCATCATTCACGACTCTAGGACCTGAAACGAAATCACCCCATTGTGCTGTGTCCGAAATAGAGTAGCGCATTCCTTTTAAGCCACCTTCATAAATTAAATCAACAATCAATTTCATTTCATGAAGACATTCGAAGTAAGCTACTTCCGGCTGGTATCCTGCTTCTGTTAATGTTTCAAAACCAGCTTTAATCAATGATGTTAATCCCCCACATAATACCGCCTGTTCACCGAATAGATCTGTTTCTGTTTCTTCTTTAAATGTAGTTTCTAATACTCCCGCTCTCGCGCCGCCGATTCCTTTTGAATACGCCAATGCTACTTCCTTCGCTTCTCCGGATACATCTTGGTATACACCAATTAATGCTGGCACTCCCGCACCTTCAACAAATGTGCGACGGACCAAATGTCCAGGACCTTTCGGTGCAACGAGAAATACATCTACATTTTCAGGAGGGACAATTTGGTTAAAATGAACGTTGAACCCATGTGCAAAAGCGATTGCTTTTCCAGGGTAAAGAGCTGGCTCAATTTCTTCTTTATATACTTGTGTTTGTCTTTCATCTGGTAGAAGAACCATGATCAAATCTGCTTCTTCGCTTGCTTCTCTTACTGTTTTTACAGAGAAACCATCCTGTTCTGCCTGCTCCCATGATTTTCCTTTTCGCAAACCAATGACAACATCAAATCCGCTGTCACGTAAGTTTTGTGCGTGTGCATGCCCTTGTGAACCATATCCTACAACCGCGATTTTTTTATTTTTCAATACCTCTACTTGAATATCTGAATCATAATATACTTTTGCCATGTCTAATCTTCTCCTTTTTTTTGGTTGTGCTGAACTTGGTTGTTGATTTCCGCTCCGGGCACTTCGCTCCAATCAACAGAGTTTCACAGAAATAACAATCACCTCTAGCACAGCCTTTTTTTAATAAAATTATTTTGGTTACATTTATAATGAGAGCCTATTTCAATAATGAGTATGACGTCAGCTCGGTCACCTGTTTTTGTGAGCCTCGTAAGAAAGCAGTTAGGCCAGTTCTGGCTATTTCTTTAATTCCATATGGTTTTAGCAAATCGATTAATGCTTCGATTTTATCTGTGTCTCCTGTGACTTGGATCGTGATGCTTTCGCGACTTACATCGATAATCGAAGCTCGGAATGGTTCAACAATCCCACCTATTTCATTGCGCGTTTGTGAATTGCTAAATACTTTTATTAACGCCAACTCTCTAGCCACAATGGCTTGATCGGTAATATCAGCCACCTTCAGAACATCAATGAGTTTGTTCAATTGCTTCGTCAGTTGCTCAACTTGTTGTTCTTCTTCTACATTGACGACAATCGTCATTCGCGAAATTTCATCGTTTTCGGTTCTGCCTACGGTAATGCTGTCAATATTGAATTGTCTTTTCGATAAAACTCCTGTGACCCGATTTAATACCCCGCTTTGGTTTAATACAGTTGCTGTTACAACGCGCTTCATGGCTTCACCCCTATCATTTCGTGCAATCCTTTTCCTGGTGCAATCATCGGATAGACATTCTCTTCTTGCTTGACGCGGCAGTCGATAACAATTGGTGAGGAATCAGTTAATACGGATGGTAATACCTCTTTTGCTTCATGCTCGGTTGTAATTCTTACTCCCTTAATTCCATAGCTTTCTGCTAGCTTAACGAAATCTGGTTGAACCGGTATTTTAGAATAGGAATACCGTTCTTCATAAAACGTTTGCTGCCATTGCCTTACCATTCCAAGTGATAAATTGTTGATGATCACCACTTTCACTGGAAGGTTTAACTCTTTTACAACTGAAAGTTCCTGTAATGTCATTTGAAATCCGCCATCACCAACAATTGCGACGACAGTTTGTTCCTGATTGGCTAGTTGTGCGCCAATTGCAGCTGGAAAACCAAATCCCATCGTTCCAAGACCACCCGAAGTTACCCATTGATGTGGTTTAGAAAAATGATAATACTGCGCTGCCCACATTTGGTGCTGACCGACATCCGTTGTGACGATCGCCTCTCCATTCGTGTATTGATGAATAAGCTCGATCACCCTTTGCGGCGACAATTCTTCCCCATTGTTGCTATGCCATAATGGATACGTTTTTTTATTTTCCGTTAATTTCTCGTTCCAATTTTTGAAATTTCCTGTTGCAGATTCCTCATCTAAAAGCTTCATTAGTGCTGCCTTTGCATCTGCAACGATCGGAATATGTGTTAGTACATTTTTACCAATTTCTGCTGCATCAATATCGATATGAGCGACCACAGCATTAGGAGCGAAATGTTTCAAGTTACCTGTTAAACGATCATCAAAGCGTGCCCCAATATTAATAAGCAGATCGGATTCATAAAGAGCCATATTCGCTGCATACGTACCATGCATACCGGCCATACCTAAAAACAGCGGATGTTCAGCTGGAAAACTTCCTAATCCGAGCAATGTATTCGTTACAGGAATTTCGTATTTTAAAGCAAAATCGAATAATAGTTCACTTGCCTTCGCATGTAATACACCTGCACCTGCTAAAATAACCGGTTTTGACGAACGTGATATCGCTTCTAGTAGTTTCTTAGTTTGCAGCACGTTCGGGTTGTAGTTTGGTTGATAACCAGGCAATTGGATATCTGCATTAAGGTTATGCTGCATTTTTTGTCCGCAAATATCTTTAGGTATATCAATCACTACCGGACCGGGACGACCAGTTGTAGCAATATGAAAGGCTTCTTTCACAATTCTTGGTAAATCCTTTACATCACGGACTTGATAATTATGTTTTGTTACCGGTGTGGTAATCCCAATGACATCTGCTTCCTGAAAAGCATCTGTACCAATGACTTGACTTGCTACTTGGCCTGTAATGACAACAAGTGGCAAAGAATCCATCATTGCATCGGTTAAACCCGTTATTAAATTTGTAGCACCTGGTCCAGATGTGGCAATTACAACCCCCGGCTTCCCCGTTACGCGTGCATAACCTTCTGCAGAGTGAATAGATCCTTGTTCATGGCGTGCTAGAACATGCTTGAGTTTCTTCCCATATAAGGCATCATAGATCGGTAATACAGCTCCTCCCGGATAACCAAAAATCACCTCTACACCCTCATTGATGATTAATTGAATGAGCAAGTCAGCTCCATTTAATTCTGCCGTCAACAATTGATCATCCGTCATTGCTTTAGTCTGCACTATTTTCCCTCCTATTTTTTTAAGCTTTGAATTCATATAAAAAAGCCTTCTCATCCTCAAAAATATGGCATCTATTAATCTACCAATTATGAAGGGATGAAAAGACTTCTTTTCACGGTACCACCCAACTTTATGCTATCCTTACGAAATAGCAACTCGTGTAGCAGCTTAAAGTTTTAAACGATAACTTCAAACTGTTACTTTTTTGTAACGAGTGTTTAAGTGAACACTCGGCTAATCCTACTTAATCTTTCAGACTAGCACTCCGAGGTGAGTTAGGATAAGAGGTATTATCGGTTTCCAGCAAGCCCGACTCTCTGTGAATACTTGATCTTATCCATTTGTCCTCGTCAACGTTTTTTGCTGTGATGGAATTTTCAATACTCCTCCAGTATTTGCTGATGTTACAAGTGCGGCATATCTTGCTAAATAGCCGGATGTAATCTTTGGCTCTGGAGGATTCCAGTTTCTTTTTCTATTTTCAAGTTCTGCATCTGTTAACATGACCTCAATTGTTCGGTTCGTTAAATCGATAAATATTTTATCGCCATTCTGGATGAAGGCGATTGGTCCACCTTCAGCAGCTTCTGGTGAAATGTGTCCAACACAGATCCCCCTCGTTGCCCCTGAAAATCTTCCATCGGTAATTAATGCGACACTTGTTGATAAACCCCTTCCGACGATTGATGAGGTTGGTGCCAGCATTTCCGGCATTCCCGGTCCGCCTTTTGGTCCTTCGTAACGGATGACAACGACATGACCTTCACGGACTAAACCACTATCAATGCCTTCTTGGGCATCCTCTTGGGATTCAAACACAATCGCTTCTCCAAGAAAGGTTTTAATCGACGGGTCAACCGCACCTACTTTAATCACCCCTCCATTCGGTGCAAGATTACCATTTAATATGGAAAGTCCACCGACTGGACTGTAGGCATTTTCAATTGGACGAATAACCTCTTTGTTTTTAATCGTATAATCTTTTACATTTTCAAATACGCTATGACCTGTTATTGTTAAGCGATCTCGATGAATTGCACCTTCGACTTTGCAAAGTTCATTAGTGATGGCACTGATTCCACCGGCTAAATGAATATCGTGCATCGAATAATCGGAGGCCGGGCTTATTTTTGCGAGATAAGGAACTCGTTTAGCGATTTCATTAATTTGATCAAGTTCATATTCAATACCAGCCTCATGAGCAATCGCTAGTGTATGTAAAACTGTATTTGTTGAACCCCCCATTGCCATATCAAGTGCAAAAGCATCATCAATTGCTTCTCTCGTTATAATATCGCGCGGTTTAATATCATTCTTGATACAGTTCATTAAATGGCCTACAGCTTCTTTAATAATTCGGTGCCTTTCATCGGATGTGGCAACAATTGTCGCATTTCCCGGTGGCGTTACCCCTAAAATTTCCATCAATGAGTTCATCGAATTGGCTGTGAACATCCCTGAGCATGATCCACATGTAGGGCAGGCGCTTGTTTCAAGTGCTTTTAACTGTTCTGCATCCATCTTTCCTGACTTATATGCTCCAACACCTTCGAAAACAGATGTTAAGGAAAGATTTTTTCCGTCTTCAGATTTACCTGCCTCCATTGGACCGCCCGAAACGAAAACAGATGGAACATTGGTCCTTGCTGCTGCCATTAGCATTCCGGGTGTTATTTTGTCACAGTTTGGAATGTAAAAGACTCCATCGAACCAGTGAGCATTTATTACTGTTTCGGCACTATCAGCAATTATTTCCCTACTAGGAAGGGAATATCTCATACCGATATGCCCCATTGCAATTCCATCATCTACACCAATTGTGTTAAATTCAAATGGAACTCCGCCTGCTTCCCAAATGGCTTCTTTCACGACTTCTGCAAATTTATTTAAATGTTTATGTCCTGGTATAATATCTACATAGGAATTACAAACACCGATAAAAGGCTTATTTAAGTCCTTTGTTTTAACACCAGCTGCATAAAGCAAGCTTCGATGTGGAGCACGGTCAATTCCTTTTTTTATCATGTCACTTCGCATGCCGCTACTTTTCATTCCTTTCACTTAACTTACTTGAATGTGGCTTTCTTCATACACCTTTGTGCCATCTTTCGTAACCGCATTTCGGAAACCGGTCAATAACTGCTTTGTTACCTCCCCTGGCTGGCCATCCCCGATTTTTCTTCCATCCACCTTCACTACGGCGATAACTTCCGCTGCAGTGCCGGTTAAGAAAACCTCATCGGCAGTGTACACATCATGTCTAGTAAACACATCTTCGCGAATATCGAAGCCTTGTTGTTTAGCCAGTTCAATAATTACATTTCTTGTAATACCTTCGAGAGCTCCGATATATCCGGGAGGTGTTTTAATGATGCCATCTTTAACAATGAACACATTGTCTCCGGAACCTTCTGCAATATAGCCTTGGTCATTCATCATCAATGCCTCACTAGCTCCTGCTAAACTCGCTTCAATTTTTACGAGAATATTATTTAAGTAGTTGAGTGATTTTACTTTTGGACTTAACACATCGGATCGATTACGTCTGCTTGGCACGGAGACAACTTCAATGCCGGTTTCATAAAGCTCCTTTGGAAATAATGCCAAAGGTTCAGCAATGATAATGACCCCAGGATTATGACAAGTAAATGGACTGAGTCCTAAATCGCCAACACCCCTTGAGACGACTACCCGAATATATGCATCGTTTAATTCATTTTTTTTCAAAGTTTCAACGATCAATTCACTTAATTCTTCTTTTGTAAAAGGAATTTCTAACATGATTGAGTGTGCTGATTCGTATAACCGTTTTATATGATCATCCAGTCGAAACACATTCCCACTATACATACGAATGCCTTCAAACACACCGTCACCATATAAGAAACCATGATCGTAAACAGAGACAACAGCCTCTTCCTTTTTTACAAAACGGTCATTTAGGAAAATCCATTTGTCTGACAAAACTACTCAATCCTTTCAACTTCGATTATGAATCTTTAGAAAAATTATTTAATTGTTGACAATCATACGCCTATAAAATTGGCAGGTCAACCCCTTTTGAATAAATTTTTTGACTATTTCGATTAAACTGTTAATTAGTAAACGCTTACATTACTTTCGTTATCGTATTTCTTCTAAAAAAATTTTTTATAAAAGTTTTGACTTTTTTACTAATATTCATTTTTTTCATAATAAAAAGGGAAATTTCTATAAATAGGGTTGTTATTTGCTTTCATTTCGGATTATAATGTCCGTTATAGGTAGACAGTTGTATTTCTGAAAAAGATGAATTTACAAGAATGGAGTGAAAGCTTTGAAGAAAATTTCAGTAGGATTATTAGGATTTGGAACTGTAGGAACCGGTGTTGTTCATTTACTAACGAATGACCAACAAAGATTGGTTCAACAAACAGGCTCGCAAATTCAAATTAGTAAAATTCTTGTAAAAGATCGAGAAAAATCGCGAAAGATGGATCAATATGATCATCTTCTAACATTGAATCCTAGTGATGTCATCGATAATCCTGAGATTGATATTATTATTGAAGTGATGGGTGGAATTGATGACACGAGGAAATATATTCATAGAGCACTAAAAAATAAAAAACATGTCATTACAGCTAATAAAGATTTAATGGCTCTTTATGGTACAGAATTATTGCAGGCTGCAGCAGATGAAGGTTGTGATTTATACTATGAGGCCAGCGTTGGCGGCGGCATTCCAATTCTACGAGGTTTAACGGATGGCCTAGCAGCTGATCGGATTAAAAAATTGATTGGGATCGTTAATGGAACGACAAATTATATTTTGAGTAAAATGAGTCACCAATCAGTTAGTTACGAAAAGGTTCTTCAAGAAGCGCAATCACTTGGATTTGCTGAAGCTGACCCTACTTCAGACGTAGAGGGTTTAGATGCCGCGAGAAAGATGGTTATCTTAAGTCATTTAGCCTATTCGATTCCAGTCACATTAGAGGATGTAAAAGTTGAAGGAATCACCCGTGTGGCTGAAGAAGATATTCAATATAGTAAAAAACTTGGCTATGCTATTAAGCTAGTAGGAATAGCAGAGGTGGAGGATGACGAAATTGATATCCGTGTCGGACCAACCCTTCTCCCATTTAACCACCCGCTTGCATCCGTTGATAATGAATTTAACGCGATTTATGTGTATGGCCACTCTGTCGGTGAAACGATGTTCTATGGTCCCGGTGCCGGAGAGCTTCCAACCGCAATTGCTGTCGTATCCGATTTAATAACAGTGGTCAAAAATATGGCCTACGGAATAAACGGTAAACATATATTTCTACCTCTCCAAGAGAAAAAATGCAAATCAAGTGAAACGGTAGAAAGTCAATATTTCCTCCGCCTTCATGTGAAAGATCAGCCTGGCGCATTGTCAAAGGTAACCGGATTATTTAATGATCAAGGCATGAGTTTACAAAAAATCATTCAAGAACCTTTATTATCAGGAAACTTGGCCGAAGTAGCCATCATTACACATACAACAGAGCAACAACGTTTTGAACAAATCTATCAGCTTTTAAAAGACTTAGAGGATGTTATCGATGTTAAAAGCTACTATCGCGTAGAAGGGATGAAATAATATGTATTGGCAAGGATTGATAAAACAATATGAGGAATATTTACCAATAAACGAACATACTCCGGCACTTAGTTTGATGGAAGGAAACACACCTTTAATCCCTTTAACGAAACTATCGGAAAAGTGGCAGTCAGAAATATACGTTAAATATGAGGGAGCAAACCCGACTGGCAGTTTTAAAGATCGAGGCATGGTACTGGCAGTAGCCAAAGCAAAAGAAAACGGCAGTCGCGGGGTAATATGCGCATCAACCGGTAATACAGCCGCTGCTGCTGCTGCCTACAGCACCCGGGCAGGGCTCGATTGTTTAATTGTTATTCCAAAAGGCAAAATTGCATTAGGTAAGCTAGCTCAAGCCATCATGTATGGTGCTAAAATATATGAAATCGAAGGAAATTTTGATCAAGCCCTTGAAATGGTTATACATACGGCTAAACATTCCGAATACACACTTGTCAATTCTGTTAATCCTTATCGTTTAGAAGGACAAAAAACAGCTGCCTTTGAAATTTGTGAACAATTAGATGGAGCTCCCGATATTTTATCCATACCTGTCGGAAATGCCGGCAATATTTCCGCCTATTGGAAAGGCTTTAAAGAATTCCATCAGAAAAAGGGATATTCACTGCCGAAAATGCACGGGTTTGAGGCTGAGGGTTCTGCTGCAATAGCGAAAAATCAAGTCATTGAATTCCCGGAAACGATTGCCACTGCCATTCGAATTGGGAATCCTGCAAGTTGGAAGCTAGCAGTTGAAGCAGCAGATGAATCAAATGGAAAAATTGATTTTGTCACGGATGAAGAGATTTTGGAAACCTATCGGGAACTTGCTAGTTTGGAAGGTATTTTCGCGGAACCTGCTTCATGTGCATCTATTGCCGGAATAAAGAAACAAATACAGACTGGCGAAATTAAAAAAGGAAGTAAGATTGTTGCAGTATTAACAGGTAATGGTTTGAAAGATCCTGCTACTGCTATGGATCAATTAAATTTGCAGCCGATCACTTTACAGGCAAATAAAGATGAACTACTCCACAATCTTAAGCAGGTGGCACAATGAAACATTTTCAATTTACCTTAAAAGTTCCAGGAAGTACGTCAAATCTTGGACCCGGATTTGATTCAATCGGTTTAGCTATTAATCGCTTTTTAACAATTCATGTTGAATCAGCTGACAGGTGGGATATCCATTTTACGAATAACGAAATTGTGCTGCCTGATGTAAAAGAAAATTTGTTTTATCGTGCAGCATATCGTGTAAGTGAGTTATATAAAAAACAACTGCCCCCTTTAAAGATTGTCATGGATAGTGAAATCCCACTTGCTCGCGGGCTTGGAAGCAGTGCAGCAGCAATTGTTGGGGGTATTGAAACCGCAAATTTAGTTCTTGAGCTTAACTTGCCCCTTAAAGAAAAAGGTTATATCGCAAGCAGTTTTGAAGGACATCCGGATAATGCTACTGCTTCATTATTAGGAGGACTAACGATCTCTACACATACGGATGAATCAACAGAAACGATTGTATGCGCGGCACCAAATATTGATATTGTTGCAATGATTCCATCATTTGAATTACAAACAAAAAAAGCAAGAGCCGTTTTACCAGATCAATTGTCGTATAAACAGGCAGTTGAAGCGAGCAGTATAAGCAATGTATTAGTTGCAGCGATTTTTCAAAATGATTGGGTCCTAGCCGGAAAAATGATGGAAAAGGATTTATTCCATCACCCTTATCGAAAACAATTAGTGCCAGACCTTGATAAAATTACTGAATTAGGTCATGAATTGGGTGTATATGGAACCATTCTAAGCGGTGCGGGGCCGACCATTATATCCTTTGTACCTAAGAATAAAGGGGAAAGTATCGGTCAGCTGTATACACAACAATTTACAAACTATCAATACGAAGTATTACAGCCTGTTTCACATGGTGTCATAAAAAAATTCTTCACGACAACGAAATGAAGCTTTTACGGCATTAATTATTAGAAAAGCGCAAGCGCCTTGGTCAGCCCCGACAGCAAATGTTCTTCGAAAAAAAAGTCCGCTCTTTGACTTTTATTGCCGAAGGTTATTTGACCTCGAGGGGCTAGGCGCTGGAGCTGGACATTGCAGGATACTTTGTAAGACTGATGACATAAAAAGTTTATAATTTCTTTTCTTTCGGAAAAAAAAACTCCCAAACTATAGGGAGGTTTCATATGTAATGACTAAGAAATCGACTTTTCTATCGCACTATCCCAATCAGGAAAGTAATACAGTGCATTTCTCATCAATTCGGGATGAGACTTTTTAATACTTTTTTTATTTAACTTCATACCACCCGTATGCAACTGGCGGATTTCATCCAAAACCTGCTCAACACTCATATCCACTTCCATCCCACACACCTCCCTCCCGCACATACTATCTACATAATTACCCAAATAAACAAAAAACATACAAAACGGTGTCAGGCACCGAAAATGGACATCTGTACGCACATAAAAGACAATTGTTCGTGAATTGCATGGTGCTTGGGTTTTCGGGAATAAAAAAAGGGCAACGGCAGTTAGTCTGACACGTCACCCATTTTATTTATTCTTAATCACCAATTTTAAAGCTAATAAATTTTTGTTCCATCATTTCTTCCATGGCATATCTTATTCCTTCTCGACCGACGCCGCTATCTTTCCAACCGCCATATGGCATATTATCGATTCGATAGGTCGGAATATCATTGACGATTACCCCACCAGTTTCAAGACGTTCTGCCGCATAAAATGCTCGTTCAAGACTTGGTGTCATAATGCCTGAATTTAGTCCGTAACGGGAATCATTTGCATCATTAATTGCATCATCTAACGTATCGAATGGGAAAATACAAACAACCGGGCCAAATATTTCATAACGAAATACTTTTGAATCTCGATTTACATTCGTTAATACAGTTGGCAATAATGCGTTTCCTTCTGTTTTCCCGCCACATTCAATTGTGGCTCCCTCTTGTACAGCTTCCGCTATCCAGCTTTGAATACGATCCAATGATTTTTTCGAAATAACTGCTGTGATGTTTGTATCTTCATCAAGGGGAGAGCCGACCACAAGCTGTTTTGTCCGACTAACAAATTTCTCGACAAACTTCTGATAAAGCGATTGATGAACATAAATCCGTTGAATGGAAATGCACACTTGCCCATTAAACGAAAATGACCCCATCACACTTCTTTCGATTACCTGATCGATGTCCACACCTTCATCAATAATAAAAGGTGAGTTCGATCCTAGTTCGAGGGTAAGCTTGCGAAAACCGGCTTGCTGCTGAATAATATGTCCAACTTCCACACTTCCTGTAAAAGTAACTTTTTTCACATGCGGATGGGTAGTGAGCACCTCACTAAGAACATCCCCTTTTCCAGGAATAATATTTAAAACACCATCAGGTAATCCAGCTTCTTTAAAAATTTCCGCCAACACAAGTGCGCTTAACGGAGTTTGTTCAGCAGGCTTTAACACGATCGAGTTTCCTGCGGCTATTGCGGGTCCTACCTTATGTGCAACTAAATTAAATGGAAAATTAAAAGGCGTAATCGCCGTTACTACACCAATCGGAGTTTTTATCGTAAAACCAAATCGTTTTTCTCCACCTTCTGCTGCATCCATCGGAATCTGTTCACCATAATTACTTTTTGCCGCTTCTGCTGCAAAACGATACGTTTGGACCGTACGACTTATTTCCTCTCTCGCATTTCTTATTGATTTTGCCGCTTCTAATGCAATAATTTTAGCTAATTCCTCACTTCGTTCTTCCATAATTGTTGCCACTTTAGCTAAAATTTTTGCTCTTGCATGAGCAGGATACCCCCTAAACTTTTGAAACGCGGCATGTGCTTCAACAACTGCCTCCACAGCATCAGCAGGTTCCGCTTGTCCTATTTGAGCGATTTCTTCATTTGTATGTGGATTATACAACGCTTCATACTCTTTTGGTTCGCGCCATTTCCCACCGATCCATAACTGCCATTTTTTCTTCATCTTTATTCCCTCCAAGCATTACTTATAATTTACAAATATAATCACCCAATGATTTCGATAGCTTTACATTTTCCGAATAGTCCACATCGACATCGATTAAAACAATATCTTCCTCTTTCATTGCTTCTTCAAGAGCAGGTAATAATTCGTCTGAATGAGTGATCTTTATTCCCTTTACCCCAAAACTTCTCGCAAATTCCAAAAAGTCAGGATTCGTAAATGGAATGCCATTATTCCAATGCTAGTTCAACAAAGTCATACCCTAACTATAATGATAACTCTGCCAAGTCGAATTCACAAAAAATATAGCCTACTGCCTGCATTCCCTATGCTTTTTGGATAGCTTTCCAATTTCCATAGGAGTTTATGTGAAGGAAATATTAAGTATAAATAAATTTAGGTTCGATTAAATTATACTCATATAGTATTTCTTTTATCAGGAGGATTATGGATGAAGCTTGCAGATATATTAATTATTATCGGATTTTTTGTAGTTGCCGTTATTGTCATTGCGATTGTCATATTTCTTATCTATTTATTAATTTTTGATCGCAATCAGAAGAGTCATTCTATTTTACGAAATTATCCTGCACTCGGTCGTATTCGCTATTTCTTTGAAAAAATTGGCCCTGAAATGCGGCAATATTGGTTTAACAGCGATACTGAAGGTAAGCCGTTTTCAAGAGATGATTATGAGCATATCGTCAAAGGTGCGAAGTATAAACGTGATGTTGTCGGATTTGGTTCAAGACGTGATTTCGATGAGGAAGGTTTTTACGTACGCAACGATATGTTTCCGAAATTAACCGAAGAAATCAAAATGGATGACGAAGCAAAAGTTTTTACAAAAAGATATTTATTGTTGAAGGATCCAATTTTTTCACAAAGAGAGGAAAAATGGGAAGATGATGAGTCACCAGCCTATTTACTCCATGATGATGATGCAGTTGTCATTGGTCCCAATACAAAATATCCTTTTGTATTAAAAGGTTTGATCGGGATGTCTGCCATGAGTTACGGTGCCTTGGGGAAAAATGCAATCACCGCATTATCAAAAGGATTAGGAATGGCAAAAGGAACGTGGATGAATACCGGCGAAGGTGGTTTATCTCCATATCATCTTGAAGGTGATGTCGATATCATCATGCAAATCGGTCCCGGTTTATTTGGTATCAGAGATAAAAATGGCGATGTCGACTGGGAAGAGTTAAAAAGGAAAAGTGAAATACCCCAAATAAAAGCATTTGAATTAAAACTAGCCCAAGGTGCCAAAACTCGTGGTGGGCATATAGATGGTGAAAAGGTGAATCCGGAAATTGCGGAAATCCGGAAAGTTGAACCGTATAAATCGGTCGATAGTCCAAACCGATTTCATCAATTCAGTGATGTACCGTCAATGTGTGATTTTATCGAAAAAATTCGAAATGAAACGGGAAAACCCGTTGGGATGAAGATTGTTGTCGGTGGAAATGATAGTGTCGAAGAATTAGCAAAATATATGAAAGAAACGGGAAAAGGTCCCGATTTCATTACCGTTGATGGTGGTGAAGGTGGAACGGGTGCTTCCTATCAAGAGTTAATTGATAGTGTAGGCCTACCAATCAAATCGGCACTTCCCATACTTGTTTCAACGCTACAAAAATACGGAGTACGTGATCGTGTAAAAATTATTGCATCCGGGAAATTATTTACCCCGGATCGAATCGCAATTGCACTAGCAATGGGAGCGGACTTAGTTAATATTGCGCGGGGGTTTATGATTACCGTCGGATGTATCCAAACGTTGAAATGTCACTCCAATGCCTGTCCAGTTGGCGTCGCAACAACCGATCCCGATCTTCAAAAAGCACTTGTTATTGACGAAAAGAAATACCGAGTTGTCAATTTCCTTGTGACATTAAGAAAAGGGTTATTCCGAATATCAGCTGCTGCAGGTATTGACTCACCCGTTCATTTTGCACCAAAACATGTGATGTATAAAGATGATAAAGGTGTTGTCTATTCTTTAGAAAGTATCCTTCAAGATATCCAGAAACAAATCGGTGACGTGAGCTAATCCTTTTTGATAATAACAATCATCTTATTTTCGTCCAATTCGAGAAGGAAAGTCGGTTAAATTCGTACTTACGTGCACGTATCCGTCAGATGCATGCAGGAAACTCGGTTTTTTCTTTGCTCTCGTGCTCGTATCCATCGGATGCGTGAAGGTAAGGCATCTTTTTCCGAGCTCTCGTGCATGAATCCATCGGATACGTGCAGGTAAGGTATCTCTTTCCGTGTTCTCGTGCATGAATCCGCAAGATACATGAAGGTATGGCGTCTTTTTC
>NZ_NAZB01000018.1:0-84564 GCF_003055045.1 Heyndrickxia sporothermodurans | reverse complement strand
GGGCTCTCGTGCTTGAATCCGCAAGATACGTGAAGGTATGGCGTCTTTTTCCAGGCTCTCGTGCATGAATCCGCAAGATACATGAAGGTATGGCGGTTAAATCCTTGCTTATGTGCACGAAACCGTCCAGTTATTGGATACTTTTGAAAGCTCAAAGTTACAAAAAAAGCCAATGAAGGAATTCTCAAGTTTTCCTCATTGGCTTTTATCTTTTTTATTTTACAATAATTACAGGACAATGTGCAGAGTGTGCAACTTGATGGCTGACACTGCCTAGTAAAGCTTCTTTAATGACGCCTTTACCGGTGTTTCCGATAACGATAACATCATAATTATGCTTTTCTGCATACTTGGTAATGTTAGATGCTGGATCTCCATGTATGATGTGTGTTTCATAAGAGATACCTGATTCAGAAAGAAATTGAACAGCTGGTGCTAATACCTCCTGATCTTCCTCTTTCATTAATTCATCTAAATCGAGATTAAGTATCGGTTCTTGAAGTGGAAGATCTTTATTTATGTGCAGAATGGTTACTTTTTCCGAATTCAGTGATTTGGCAAGTTCTGCAGCATGCTGTAGTGCATGTGCAGAAGGAGCCGATCCGTCGAGTCCAACTAAAATTTTACTATACATTTACATCGTCCTTTCACGAAATATTTGCGAAATCATTAATGTGCTACTCTATCGACATGCGCAAGATGTTTACGGCCAAAGGCAACGACCAACATCGCAATTAAAACAAATATTGCTCCACTATAGAAAGGTATGTGTGGATTAAACGTTTCGGCAAGCTTATTGGCTAACCAAGGTCCAATTGCCCCACCAATAAAACGAACAAAACTGTACGCCGCTGAAGCTGTAGCCCGTTCAACCGGTGCAACTTCCATAACTGCAGTAGTAATTAACGTATTATTTGTTCCAAGGAATAGTCCCGCAATGATGACACAAACGATAACAACTGTACTAGAGTCGGTCCAAATTCCCATTGCTAATAATGTTAATGCAAATAAAGTTAACATCGCACACATGGATTTAATTGTTCCAAATTTTGCTTGAATTTTTGGTGCAACAAATACAGAAGTAAAAGCAAGACAAAGTCCCCAGCCTAAAAATACAAAACCAAGGCCATGCTCATGTAACCCCATTACAAATGGCGCAAATGCCATAAGTGTAAAGAAACCGATATTATAAAGGAAAGCTGTTAATCCAAGTCTAAATAATCCCGGAAATTTCAATGCTTTCAATGGATCTAGAACAGAACTTTTTGTCTTAGGTTTAGCCACTTTCGGCATTTTCAATAATAATGCTAAAAAGGCGATAATCATTAAAACACTAACACCATAAAATGGTCCGCGCCAAGAGATAGATCCTAATTCTCCGCCAAGTAATGGGCCTACAGAAATCCCAAGCCCAATTGCGGCTTCATATAAAATAATCGCCTTCGCTGTCCCACCAACAGACAATCCAACGATCGCGGATAATGCAGTGGCAATAAATAACGAGTTACCAAGTCCCCAGCCACCACGGAAGCTGACAACTCCCCAAATTCCATTAGATGAACCAGCTAAAGCAGAAAAGATAACAATTAGAAAAATACCAGATAATAGTGTCCACTTAACACCAATGCGGCTAGAAACAACACCGGTAATTAACATTGCGACACCCGTAATCAAATTATAACTAGAAAATAATAGTGAAACTTGACTCGGAGTGGCATGCAATTTTTCAGCAATTGCCGGTAAGATTGGATCGACGAGACCCAAGCCCATGAAAGAAATAATTGTTGCAATGAAGATTACCCAAACTACAATCGGTTGTTTTGCCGACTGATTATGGGCTTTCAGTGCTTCTTCTGTCATACCTTAAAACCCCTTTTTAATTTTTTGAAATAAAAAATGAAAACAGAAATGGTAAACAATATTGCTCGCAACCATTCCTTATTTTCACTCAAGAAAGTAAAATATTTGTTCTGATTTACTTAAAAAAGTATACTATATTCTAACGTTGACGTCAACGTTAATTTTCATTCGTACAAAATTAAAACTTATGTTATCTTAGTAATATAGATATACACTACAATATAGTAACTCCATTATCATTAATACGAGGAGAGTTAGTATGGATGGATTAAAAATAGACGAAGTAGCTAAACAAAGCGGCTTAACAAAACGAACAATCCGTTATTATGAACAAATCGGCATTCTCCCATCTCCCCCGCGCAGTGAGGGAGGATTTAGACTATACTCTCAAGAACATGTCGATTTCTTAAAGAAAATCACGAATGCCAAAGAAGTATTAGGATTCACATTACAGGAATTACAAGAATTTATTACCTTAAGCGACATGTTAGAGTTACAAAGAATGGACTATCGCAAAGTAAAAGGAACAAGCCTCCAAAAGGAAAAATTAGAAAAAGTTTATCATACAGTAAATGAACAATTGGAACTTATTGAACAAAAGAAGAAAAATATTTTAAAATTAGAAACAGATTTGGTTTCACTAAGGGATAGAGCGAAGGAAGCATTAATTCGATTTGAAAAAGAAGAAACCTGAACCACTTTTAAGTCCAGGTTTCTTCTTTTATTTTTTTATTGCAGAACTGCAACTTGTTTGGCAGCTATCTTTTATAGAACAATGCGCACAGGCACCTTGTTTACTTTTTTTGAAAAATTTAAAGAGGGTTAATGCGGCATAACCAAATATCAAAGCACCGATAATAATACTAGCAATCATTGAAAGTCACTCCTCTTTCCTTCATTTTACAATCCGAAAATCAGCCTTCCACCTTGATAAATAACAAAGGATAAAGCATACGCTATAACAAGTGAGTACCCAATCCCAAATAATGTCCATTTCCATGACCCTGCTTCATTACGGATAGCAGCTACTGTCGCTACACATGGAATGTATAAAAGGACAAATACGAGAAAGCTATAGGCCGATAATGGTGTAAAGGAATCTGTTAATAACCCCTGCAGTGAAGCCGTATTTGGCGTATGATAAATAATATTCATTGATGAAACGACCACTTCTTTAGCTAAAAATCCCGGGATTAAGGCAGCTCCTGCTTGCCACACACCAAAACCAAGTGGGGCAATTAAGGGGGCTATAGCTTTCCCAATCATGGCTAGGAAACTATTATCCATGTCTACTCCTATCCCGCCAGGACCCATATAGGATAACAACCAAATAACGACAGATCCCCCAAATATAAACGTTCCTGCCTTCCTCACGAACCCCTTACCTTTATCCCATGTACTGCGCCATAAAGTAAGAATTTGCGGTACTCGATATGGCGGAAGCTCAATAACAAAAACCGACGACTCATTCTTCATCAATGTTTTCGAAAATAACTTTGCCAAAAGTAACGCAACGACAACTCCTAATAAATATAATGAAAAAACGACAATTGCTTGATATTTCTCAAAAAAAGCACCAACGAATAAAGCATAAATGGATAAACGTGCCGAACATGACATTAATGGTGTTAGCAAAATCGTTAACAATCTTTCCTTCGGCTGTTCAATTGTTCTTGCAGCCATGACACCTGGTACATTACAACCGAAGCCTATAATCATTGGTATAAATGCCTTACCATTCAAACCTGCTCTCTCCATCATACGATCCATTACGAGGGCGGCACGTGCCATATAGCCTGAATCCTCTAAAAAGGAGATAAATAAGAACAAAATGAAAATTTGTGGGACAAACACTAACACACCGCCGACACCTGCAATAATTCCTTGCAATACCAATGCTTGTATAAACGAACTAGCGTGAACAGCTTGTAATCCAGATTGAATCCAGTCCGTTAATGGCCCCGTAAAAAAGGCATCCAATCCATCTGATAACGGTGTCCCTAACCAATCAAAAGTTATTTTGAACATCAAAAACATAAATGCTAGAAAGATCGGAATTCCCAACCATCGATGGGTAACAATTTTATCAATTTTTTCCGTCCAATTGTTTTTCGATTGCTCTGTTTCCCGACTGCTTTCTTTAATCACTTGGTCAATCCATTGTTTTCTAGAATCAAAGATTAAGCGAGTAATCGTCGTAGATGAAGTGGTTGTTTTTAGTTTTTGCTCAACTTCTTCAATCACTTGTGATATTTGATCATTTTTTATTAAAGACGTTACGTCAGGATTCCCCTCTAATAATTGCAATGCCAACCAACGCTTCGGAAGATCTATTTTTTCATCTTCTAATATTTGAATGATTTTCATTATCCCATTTTCAACAATTTTTCCGTAATATACATAAGGGATTTTCGATGAAGTATTGTCTAAAGCATTTAACTGTACTGCTAGGTCATTACACCCCTTTCCATTTCGTGCCGTAATTGGAACGACAGGTGTACCTAGTTTTTTTGCTAATAATTGACCATCTATTTCTAATCCCCGTCTTTTTGCGACGTCTACCATATTCAAACCGATAACAACTGGTTTTCCAAACTCCAAAATTTGGATTGTTAATTGTAAGTTTCTTTCTAATTGTGATGCATCGACAATATTTATAATGTTTGTAAAAGATTCATTTAAGAAAAACCGGGTTACAACGGACTCATCCTTTGATAAAGGATAAAGCGAGTATACTCCAGGCAGGTCAATTAGTTCCCCTTGAACGTCTTTTAACCTGCCTATCTTCTTTTCAACAGTAACTCCGCTCCAGTTGCCAACGTATTCGTATGAGCCTGTTAAATAATTAAATAATGATGTTTTTCCCGTATTTGGATTTCCTACTAAGGCCGTCTGCATCATTTCTTTTCAACCTTTATTTGTTTGGCATCACAGCGGCGAATTCCTATTAATTGTCCATTACATTCCAACATGCATGGTCCACCAAAAGGCATCCGATGTTTCACTTTAATTGGGCATCCCTCTATGACTCCAATATGTAAGAGACGGTGCTTAACCGTTTTATCTAAATTTGAAACATCTACGATATATCTAGTTTTCCCTTCAACTAAATCTAATAGCATCATGATGTTGTTTACTCCGTTCATAAGAAATGTAATTGATAATGATAAACTTTCTCATTTATAAAATTATTTTATCACGATGTTTTGTGTATGTCTTTAGAAATTTTTTGTCAAAAGTCGTAAAAAAAGAAGAATGGATTCCTTTTCTCCACTCTTCTTCATCTATCTAATTTATTTTCGTCTTCTAAATCACCCCATGTGCGATCATGGAATCGGCTACGGTTATAAATCCTGCAATATTTGCTCCGACTACGAGGTTACCGGATTGACCATATTCTTCGGCATATGTTACTGATTTTTGATAAATATTTTTCATAATCCCTTTTAATTTTTCATCGACTTCTTCAAATGTCCATGACATCCTCATGCTATTTTGCGACATTTCTAACGCAGAAACAGCGACCCCTCCTGCATTTACCGCTTTTGCAGGTCCAAATAGAATATCATTTTTTAAAAAGAGTTCTATCGCTTCTAATGTTGATGGCATATTGGCCCCTTCCCCAATCGCCTTTACTCCATTTTCAATTAATATTTTTGCCGCATTCTCGTCTATTTCATTCTGCGTCGCACAAGGAAGTGCGATATCACACGGGATTGACCATATATTCGTACATCCCTCGACATATTGGGCATGTGGGAGAATGTTCACGTATTCTTTAATTCTTGTTCTCTCAACTTCTTTCAATCTCTTAACAGTTGCTAAATTAATTCCAAGCGGGTCGTAAATATAGCCATCCGAATCACTGCATGCAACAACCGTCGCACCAAGCTGGGCTGCTTTTTCCATCGCATAAATGGAAACATTACCAGAACCGGATACGACTACCGTACTTCCGTTAAATGATAAATGATGATCCTTTAACATTTCCTCTACAAAATAAACCGTTCCATAACCCGTTGCTTCCGTTCTCGTCATGCTTCCTCCATACCCTAAGCCTTTACCTGTCAGAACGCCTGATTGGAAGCCTCCCCGAATTCGTTTATATTGGCCAAACAAGTAGCCAATTTCTCTTGCGCCAACCCCAATATCTCCAGCCGGAACATCCACATCTGGTCCGATATATTTACTTAGTTCTGTCATGAAACTTTGGCAAAACCTCATAATTTCCCCGTCAGATTTTCCTTTTGGATCAAAATCTGATCCGCCCTTTCCACCGCCAATCGGCAAACCAGTTAATGCATTTTTAAAAATTTGTTCGAATCCGAGAAATTTGATGATGCTCGTATTCACTGTCGGATGGAATCTAAGCCCACCTTTATAAGGGCCGATGCTGCTATTAAATTGAACACGAAAGCCGCGGTTAACCTTTACTTTTCCATTGTCGTCTACCCAAGGAACACGGAAGGTGATGAGCCTTTCGGGTTCTGTAATTCTTTCTAAAATCCCATGTTCCATATATTTCGGATGTTTACTAATAACCGGTAAGAGCGAATCCAAAATCTCTTTAACTGCTTGAATGAATTCATTTTCATGTGGATTTCTACGTTTAATTTCTTCATATACTTCATTCACATAATTTTCCGCAATCATTTGTTGCCTAGATTTCTTTTCTTGTTCGCTTATAATCATCCCATTAACTCCTTCTGTTTTATCATTATTATAAATTTTCCATCATTTTCAAAGTGAATTCCAATAGTAAAAATAGATAAGAATCATGCCGAAATGAGAACGATTCATTCTTTCACAAGGAAGACAAATTCACATTTTTTTTCAAAGGAAGATTGAATTATAATTATATTAAACATTTGTTTGTTTTCTAAAATGTTTTTGGCACAATGGAAAATATTTTAGTATTTCAGAGCAACCTAAATACATGTAGACGTATCCTTTTCAAAACGCAGAGTGGATTGGAGCGGAAGGCACTTGACTCCTGCGGGATCAGCTGGACAGATGAGACCCCGCAGGAGCGGAGCGACGAGGAGGCTCATCGCCAGCCCCGCGGAAAGCAAGTGCCTGGAGCGGAAAGGAACGGAACTATACGAAAACAGCCATAAGTAAAGAGCCGATAATTTATAGGAGTGAGTAACTTGAAAACAGTCGTTGTCATTGGCGGAGGCATTACAGGACTTTCCACTTTGTACTACCTTCAACAATTAAAAGAAACAGCAAACATCGAATTAAATTTAAAATTAATAGAAGGAAATGATGAATTAGGAGGAAAAATCCATTCCGTCCAAACAGATGAATTTATTATGGAAACAGGTGCCGACTCCATCGTTGCCCGGAAACAAGGAGTCGCTGAACTATTAGAAAATCTCCACTTACATAACGAAATGGTCAATAATGCAACAGGAAAATCATTTATCTACCACCATGGACAATTGAAGCCAATTCCTGATGATACCGTTTTTGGTATTCCTATGAGCAAAGAAGCATTATTGAGCAGTGAATTAATCTCTGAAGCGGGAAAAAATGAAGCATTAAAAGATTTTACAACTACAAATGAATCGTTTACAAAAGATAGCTCAATTGGCCAATTCCTCGAACACTTTCTCGGTAAAGAAATCGTTGAAAACCAAATTGCACCAGTACTTTCAGGAGTATATTCCGGGAAATTAAACGAACTAACATTAGCAACTACCCTTCCCTATTTATTAGATTACAAAAATCAATATGGTAGCATTATGAAAGGACTATCCGAAAACAAAGAACGATTCCAATCTGCCGATAATAAAAAATTTGTCTCATTTAAAAACGGGCTTTCTACTTTAATTGATCGACTTGAAATAGAATTAACGAATGTTGAAATTTTAAAAGGAATAAAGGCAACATCGATTATTCATACTCAAGACGGTTATACCGTTACATTGGAAAATGGAACGACGATTCATGCGGACTATATTGTGCTTAGCACTCCACATCAAGTGGCACAATCCCTTTTACAAAATGAAGTACTTGATGAAGATTTTAATCAACTAGTTAGCTCATCGCTTATAAGTGTATATCTAGGATTCGATGTCCCTGACGAGAAACTTCCGGCTGATGGAACAGGTTTTATCGTTCCTGATAATAGTGATCTCGTCTGTAATGCATGTACGTGGACAAGCAGGAAATGGACACATACATCGAAAAACAATCACTTATTATTACGACTCTTTTATAAGAACACAAACCCCACTACTTTTGAACACTTAAACAGCTTAAATGAAAAAGAATTAATTCAAGTTGCCTTGAAGGATATCGAAAAAAGTTTAGGTATAATCGGGGAACCAAAACATTACGAAGTGACAAAATGGACTGATTTAATGCCTAAATATTCCTTATCCCATCGAAAAACCATTGAATCCTTAAATAAAAAAATAGCTGATCTTTATCCGAACATCACTCTCGCTGGTTGTTCCTATTACGGTGTGGGCATTGCAGATTGTATCATGAATGGGAAAGAGACAGCAAACCAATTAATCGAACAAATTTCAAATAATAATTAAACGAAAAGGCATGTATCACTAAATTAGATACATGCCTTTTTTTACCAAACCCCTAACACATCTAGCATGACCGCAATAATTAGTAACGGAGCAACATAACGAAGAAGGAAAAACCATGTTTCAAATAATCCCTTTTTCAGATTGCTGCCTTTTTGAAGTTCTTCATACAAAGCGGTTTTTTTCATTTTTAACGGTACAAAAATAGCGATAAGCAACGATCCAAGCGGCATTAATATATTACTAACTGTGTAATCCATTAAATCGAAAAATGTTTTTCCAAAGAGTTTGATATCTCCTAGCACACCATAGGAAAGTGCAGATGGGATGCCGAAAGCAAAGATGGCCAGTCCGATAATCCACGACCACTTCTTACGCCCGTTCGGATTTCCTTTAGATATGACCGAAACGATGATTTCTAACATCGAAAAAGCAGACGTTAAAGCGGCAAATAAGAATAGAATTAAAAATGCGATAAAGAACAACATACCGAATGGTAAATGGCTAAACACGGTAGGTAGAACATTAAATAATAGCACCGGTCCTGCCCCAGGCTCTAATCCCATCGCAAATACTGCAGGGAAAATCGCAAGTCCTGCCAAAAGGACAATCACTAGATTCATTCCAACAATTGAAATGGCTGAACGCGGCAAGCTTTGACTTTTCGGTAAATACGAACTGTAGGTGACCATTACTGAAACACCGACACTTAAAGTGAAGAACGACTGCCCCATCGCCTCTAAAATTGTTTTGGACGTTACTTTTGAAAAATCAGGCTGTAATAAAAAGGTAACTCCCTCCATCGCCCCATCCAATGTAACGGCACGAATAACAAGTAAGATAAAAAGAATAAATAATGCGGGCATCATAATTTTGCTTGCTTGCTCAATTCCTTTTTGCACTCCTTTGGCAACAACTAAGATGGTAATTAGCATAAAGAGGAATTGAACAATTAGACTAATCGTTGGATTCGAGATTGTTGCTCCAAAGACATCCGCATATTGTGCAGAGCTAAGGCCATTCAAGTCACCTTTGATCGTCTTAAATAAATAAATGATAATCCATCCACCGATCACACTGTAAAACGAAAGCAAGATAAAACAAGTTACCATTCCGAGAATACCAATCCAGTGCCATTTCGTTCCAGGTGCGATTTTCCGATATGAAGCAATCGCATGATCCTGTGTAGAGCGACCAATTGTAAATTCAGCTAGTAATAACGGCAATCCGAGTAATAATGTAAAAACGATAAAAATGAGAAAAAATGCTCCGCCGCCATTTTGGCCAGCTATATAGGGGAATTTCCAAATTGCCCCTAAACCAATAGCTGACCCAGCAGCTGCTAAAATAAATCCTAGTTTTGATGACCATTGTTCTCGTTGACTCACGTGTATTCTCCTCTCAGATGTTCTACATGATGCCTTTGTTGCTCAATTGTGATCTGAGCGGAAATTGTAGGAACCATGACGCTTTGAATGTCTATTGTAATTTATTTTTGAATGATTTTAGTTCTTCCATAAATTCATGAAATTGCGGGATATCCATTTGCTGCGCGGAATCAGATAATGCAACAGCTGGATCCGGATGGACTTCAGCCATTACCGCGTCAGCTCCTATTGCTAATGCCGCTTTTGCAGTAGGCAGGAGTAAATCCTTTCTTCCTGTTGAATGGGTTACGTCGACGACAACTGGCAAATGTGTTTCTTTTTTTAATATCGGTACTGCAGAAATATCTAACGTATTTCGTGTTGCCTTTTCATACGTTCGAATTCCCCGCTCACATAAGATAATTTGGTCATTTCCTTGCGCAATAATGTATTCAGCCGCATGGATAAATTCATCAATTGTTGCAGCTAAGCCACGTTTTAATAAAACCGGTTTTTTCACCCTTCCTACAGCTTTTAACAAATCAAAGTTTTGCATGTTTCTTGCACCTATTTGAATGACGTCGACATAATCAAGGGCAAGTTCAACATCAATTGGATTTAGTATTTCACTAATGACAGCTAAATCATATTCATCGGCTACTTGGCGTAAAATTTGTAATCCTTCCACACCTAAACCTTGGAAATCATATGGAGAAGTTCTTGGCTTAAATGCTCCGCCGCGCATTAATTTTATCCCTTGTTCTTTCATTGCTTCTGCAACTAGTCTAACTTGTTCCAAGCTTTCTACAGCACACGGTCCCATAATAAAGGATTGTGTTCCATTACCTATTAATTCGCCTTTTACATCAACAATTGTATTTTCTTTTTTCTTTTTCCTGGAAACTAATAGTGCTTTACGATTATCGTCTTCTTGCAATTCTAAGCTTGCTTTAAAAATACCTTTGAAAATATGTTGTAGTGTAGAGGTTTCAAACGGACCTTCATTTTGCTCGGCAACCATATCTAATACTTCTCGTTCACGAATTGGATCAAAACGTTTCGTGCCTTGCAGTTTTTTTATTTGACCAATTTCTTGAACGACTCTTCCTCGTTCATTTAGTAAATGTAATAATTGTGAATTAATTTCATCCACCTTTTGTCTTAATTGTTGTAAATCATTATTCCCCATTAAAAACCCTCCTAATTTGTTGTGTAATTTAATAATAAAAAAGCCCCTACTGAATAATTCAGTAGGGACGATGTTTATCGCGGTACCACCCTAGTTGCAGAAAATATCTTCTTCTGCCACTCTTTTTTTGTTAACGATCGAAATTCGACCGTCCTTCCTCATCTTTGTGAAGGGAAGGATGCTCCAGAACCCGAAATTCATGTTTATCTTTGTGCTGATTTGCACCAACCATCAGCTCTCTTTAACAGGGAGATAAACATTACTGTTGATTCTATCATTGCGTGTTCATATTTAAATGCAAAAAGTCCCTACTGATATTAATCAGTAGGGACGATAATTATCGCGGTACCACCCTAATTGTAGATGATAAAATTCATCTACCACTCATCATTGTTAACGATCATTTCGACCGGCTTTTCCTTCGCAAAAACTCGGAAAAGAAGCTCCAGGATTGAAATTCAAGTTTATCTTTATACTGATTTACACCGGCCATCAGCTCTCTAAAATAGTGAGATAAACAATACTTAGTTCCCTTCAAAACTTTATATTATTTAAGTATGATTTGTATTATAAAGCTTCGATTAAAATATTGTCAACACTTTTTTAAATTTTTCTACATTTTAATTATTTTTTAACTATGTTATGATTTCCGCTGCAGGTACTCGCTTTCCGCGGGGCTGGCGATGAGCCTCCTCATCGCTTCGCTCCCCGCGGGGTCTCATCTGTCCAGCTGATCCCGCTGGAGTCTCGCACCTTCCGCTCCAATCAACCTAATGACAAAACAACAATAAACTTTTACAAATCTTTAATTAAGAAACTGCGCTTTATACTGGTTAATAATTAAATCAGGGTCTTTATTTTCGCCTTCTAATTGGCGTTGACGGGCTGCTTTATTTACTTGCTCGTCTGCATGGTAACTTGAGCGAACCATCGGGCCGGCTTCACAATGCTTGAATCCTTTTTGAAGGGCGATTTCTTTTAACTCTGCAAATTCATCTGGATGGACATAGCGTTCTACTTTTAAATGTTTCTTTGTAGGTTGTAAGTATTGACCAATTGTCATAATATCCACACCATGTGCAAGCAAATCATCCATCGCTTCGATGATTTCTTCCTTCGTTTCTCCAAGTCCAACCATTATACTTGATTTTGTTGGTGTTTGAGGACTGATTTCTTTTACCCTTTTCAAAAGTTCTAATGAACGATCATAGGTGGCTTTTGCACGAACACGTTTCGTTAAACGACGAACGGTTTCAATATTATGATTAAAAATATCCGGACCTGCATCCATTAACGTATGGAGACTTTCATAGTCACCCTTCATATCAGATGGGAGTACTTCGACTGTACATGAAGGAACACGACGACGAATCGCACGGACGGTTTCAGCAAAGATCGCCGCACCGCCATCTGCCAAATCATCACGTGCAACAGCAGTAACCACGCAATGACGTAAGCCCATTACTTCCACCGATCTTGCGACACGTTCTGGTTCTTCCCAATCTAATTCCGTTGGCAAGCCCGTTTTTACTGCGCAAAAACGACAGGCACGGGTACAAGTATCACCAAGTATCATAAATGTCGCTGTTTTGCGAACAGCCCAGCATTCATGGATATTCGGACATTTTGCTTCCTCACAGACGGTATGCAATCTTTCTTCCCGCATCATTTTTTTCAAGCCTGTGTAACTTTTATTCGTATTTAACTTGATTTTTAACCATTCAGGTTTTCTTAAGTATTCTTCATTTTTAGCCACTATGTACACTCCTACCTTTGAAAAGTATAATCCTCATTTGCATATTTACTTTGCATAAGTTCTTCTACTTCTTTTAACATCTGGTTGTTCGGTTCATATGTAGTTAAATCAATATTAAGTCCCTTTTTAATACCTTCCATGAATGCGTTCTTTATTTCATCTATTGTTGTTTTTCTACCTAAAATTTGATTAATCGTCACTGCTTTTTTTGTAAATGCAGTTTTTGCCTTATTTTTTACTTTTTCATTTGGAAATACAAATAGATCATAAAGTGTATCAATATCGATTTCCATCGGGATGGAGCCATGTTGTAATACGACCCCTTTTTGCCGTGTTTGTGCACTTCCCGCCGCTTTTTTTCCATCAATCTCGAGTTCATACCACGAAGATTCTTCAAAGCAGACAGCCGTACCTGACTTTCCGATCGGTGTATTCGGGACAGCTAACTCTGCAGATATACCTAATTTTCGATATCCTTCTAATATTCCTTGAGATAATACGCGATAGGTTTCAATTATCGAAGGCGACATCTTTTCATGTTTTTCACTAATTATCATGCTGTAAGTCAATTCTTGATCATGTAAAACAGCTAGTCCGCCAGTTGGTCTGCGAACAATGTCAATCCCTTTTTCCTTAGCTGCTTGGACATTAATTCTTCCCGTTGTTTTTTGAAAATGACCTAACGAAAGCGCCGCAGGTTCCCATGTGTAAAAACGGAGAACCGGTGGAATTAAGTCTCGTGAATGCCAATCAAGAAGAACCTCGTCCATTGCCATATTGAATACAGGAGATTGAACTCCGGAATCAATAAAATACCAAGTTTCACTCATGTTGCTACACCACCTAAAACTCTCAATAATAAATATAGTCGGAATTAATCAAGAAAACTATATTGGAATAATTTTCATCTTATTCAATCAATTTTTATGATAGCATTGTAGCGAGGTTTGTCAATAACAGGATCGTAATGAAAATAGAATTATGAAATAATGAGTACAAAGAAATAGAATGAAAGACTTTCGGATTACTCATATTTTATTTTTAAATTCAGATATTTTATAAAGAAACCCTAGAATTTATCCCCACTGACTTAAAATCCACCACTTCTCCATCTTCATAGATAAAGTGATGTTCATACATTGCGGAATCATACAAAACTTTTTCTAAGTAGTACTTCACATTCGCCATTCCTAAGTTTTCAGGATGGAGAACCCAGCTTATGTCCTTCCAGTCTAATATTCCTTCATCGGTTTTTACTGGTGTGTAGTAATCAAATGTTTCAGGCAACTCTGCTACAAAAACATACATTCCACCCGCATCGTGTCCGTCTACTGTCCAAGTAACTGTACCTTTATATTCTATCTGCTCGATCTGCAAGCCTGTTTCTTCTTCTATTTCACGTAACATACCTTCTAAAGGTGTTTCGCCCTTTTCTATTTTTCCACCTACGCCGTTCCAAATCCCCATCCATACTGGTTTATGTCGATTCAACATGAGAAGTTCTTGGCCTTTTTTAATAAAGCATATGGTGTATTTATACATGGATACTTATCTCCCTCTTGACGAAATAACCGTTAATATCAGCAATCTTTCATATTATACAATACTTAGAAAGTTTCAATAGTTAAAAGATTCACAAGGTGTCAGGCACCGTCTGTGGACAAATGTCCACAAGCGGTGCCTGACACCTTGTGAAAATTGTATTATTCTGTATAGTACATAAAGCCGATTGCACCCGCACCTGTGTGTGTGCTGATGATCGGGGTGGTGAATTCTATTTCGATGTTTTTAAAGCCGGTTGCGGTGAAAATAGCATTCTTTAGTTTCGAAACAAGGTCATAGCTTTCTGCATGGGCGATTCCAATTTTTTTTATCGTTTTTCCCATCGCATCTTCGACTAAGCTTTTTACTAAATGCTTGATAACTTGTGTATGGCTTCTCACATTGGCAATCGGATTATAGACGCCATCTTCTAATGAGGCAATTGGTTTAATATGCAATAATGATCCAATTAATGCTTTTCCTTTCCCAATTCTGCCACCCTTGACAAGGTTATCAAGCTTTTCGACAACGACATATAGTCGCGTTTGTGAACGTATTTTTTCCAATCTAATAAGAATTTCGTCCACGGTCTTCCCCTCTTCCGCCATCACAGCCGCTTCAACAACTTGAAAAGATAACGCTTTCGAAATAAAGACAGAATCAACCACTTTTACATTCGCCTTTGACATTGTGGCAGCATTTTCGGCAGCATTCACTGTTCCACTCAAACCGCCAGACATATGAATGGAGAGCACATCATAGCCTTCTTCGCCCAATCGATCATATAGCTCCAAAAACACGCCTACTGGCGGCTGAGAGCTTTTTGGAAGCTCCTTCGCTTCACTCATTTTATGAATAAATTCAATAGGAGTTATGTCTACCCGGTCCAGATAAGATTCCCCATCAATAAACAATGATAAAGGAACTACTTCAATTCCATACCTTTCAATCAATTCATTAGACATATCAACTGTCGAATCAGTAACTATTTTAATTTTCCGCATTCCATAACTCCTTCTAAATAGCTCATATTATATAGGTACTTTTCATAAACGTGTATTGTTCAGCAATGCAAAAATAGTACCTTATTTAATTATCTAAATTTAATTATATATCAGGCAATACCAATAACTAAATAGGATATTACATACAGTTATGACAAAAACCAAAAAAATTTTGGAAGTCGTATTCATTATTATATGAAATGGGCATGATACGAGTCAGAGAATACGGTTATATGGGTAAAATATGATATAGTAATGAAATGAGTGGTGATTTAATTGGATATTAAACATTTACAATATTTTTTAGAAGTGGCAAAATATAATAGTTTTTCACTTGCTGCGGAACATTTATATATTACACAGCCAACGATTAGTAAAATGATCAAAAATTTAGAAGAAGAGTTGGGTGTTTCATTATTTGATAGATCGCGAAAAAAACTTACATTGACTGATGCCGGGGAAATTATTTTAGAACAGGCAAAGCTAATAGATAATGCCTTTCATAATTTGGAAACGGAATTAAATAATCTTTTAGGTCTTAAAAAAGGACATATTCGAATTGGAATTCCACCAATATTTGATGCGCAATTTCTTCTTCAGTTAATCGGACTTTTTCATGAAAAATATCCTGGTATAACGTTTCAGCTCAGTGAAGATGGATCAAAGAAAATCGAAGAAGATGTAAATAATAATCTTTTAGATGTAGGGGTAGTCGTACTTCCAACGAATAGCGAGTTATTCCATCAGTTCCCGTTTATGGAAGAAGATTTAAAACTTATTCTTCATCCGTCCCATCCATTGGCAGAAAAATCGAAGGTAGAATTAAAGGAACTGGCGGGAGAATCATTTATCCTCTTCAATAAAGACTTCGCCTTGCATGATCGTATAATTTTTGCTTGCAATAGTGTAGGTTTTAACCCTCATATTATTTCAAAAAGTTCCCAATGGGCATTTATTGAAGAAATGGTTTCTTGGAAATTAGGAGTATCCCTTTTGCCCGAAAGTCTTTGCCGCCATCTTAGTAAAAATGTAAAGGCCGTAACTGTCGTTAATCCCTCTATCCGTTGGGAACTCGCGATTATTTGGAACAAAAACCAATATTTATCCTTCGCTGCAAGGGAATGGCTCCAATTCACAAAAGAAAGTCTTTCTATTGATCTCTCCAAAAAATAACTTAATATTTCATTCTAATTCCTAGCCGTTTGGTTAGGAATTTTTTTGATTTTGAATTCGCAATTTCAACTAATGTGATGTTCAGTTGTCTATATTCGTATCAGATGATTCATGGACGTAAGCAGTTTCATTGATAAAAGCTATACAGCGAATAAAATTTAACCATTTTACTTAAGGAAATCGGAGTCTTACAATAGGAAGGTAGAAAAAACCCTTTTGAGAAATTCGGTTTGTAGAATTTCCAATTGAAAGGAAGTAATATTATGAACGCAAAAAAAATTAAAGAGAGCCGTATTGTTAATACTGCACAAGTATTATCATGCGATTTAAATAATTATAATACGTTATTCGGTGGAATTTTAATGAAAAAACTAGATGATGCGGCAACATTGTCTGCTCGTCGTCATTCAAGAGTAAAAGAATGTGTCACAGCATCAACAGATTCTATCGATTTCTTATGTCCGATCCATCAAACTGATTCGGTCTGTGTTGAATCATTTGTAACCTATACTGGCAGAACATCTATGGAGATATTTTGTAAAGTTATTGCTGAAGACATAATGACAGGTGAGCGTCGTATTGCAGCAACTGCCTTTTTAACTTTTGTTGCTTTAGATGAAAATAAACGTCCAGTAGAAATACCTGGTGTTATTCCTGAAACTGAGGAAGAAAAATTTCTTTATAACACAGGGAAAGAAAGAGCGGAAATGCGTAAATTAAGAAGACAAAAAAGTAAAGAATTAGCCGGATACATTAACCTAGAAAAACCTTGGGATTTATAAGGGGAGGAGAAATTATGCTTACACTTTCAAGTTTGGAAGAGATTCAAGCTGCAAAAGAAAGTCTTGAAAAATTGCAAACCACTTATCCAAACCTTTTTGAAAAATTATTGCATGTTGTTAATTTAACAAGAGCATTGCAATTTAAATATCACTTTATGGGTTGCATAGTTATGGATGAGGATCCAAGCCACTATTCCCCTAATTTTGTACAAGGATCCGTTATCCGCTTGTACAAAAAAGAAGTTCAACTATTAAAAGACGACGAGAATTTTCATGTAGCTAAACAAGTATTTGCCGACTATAAACGAATCGGCTATGCCAAAATCAGCCTCCTCATTCAAGGCTCAACACCCGAATCATTAATGGGTGCCCCAGTAATTCAATAAAATAATAACAATTACCAAAATAGAAGCCGATGCCCATAAGTGGAATCGGCTTCTATTTTGGTGTCAGGCAACTTCCGTGGACAAATGTCCACGAGTGGTGCCTGACACCGTTAGACTTTCTTGATGGGGATTGGAGTTGAGTTGAAGGATGCCGGGGAATCGATTTGGTCGCGATCGTCGACAAAGCTTTGAGGGTTGATGAATGTTGAATCGTCCCCATTGTTCACCCCATAGCTTTGCGTTTTCTTATCGGAGTTATTCCAATCCGCTAATAAATTTTGTCCCACATTAACGGCGGATGCATTTTCAAAAGAATTAATTTTTAACATAAAAATATTTATATTAATGGAAGCTCCCTTCATTTTTTGTAACCTCCTTTTTTACAGAAAATATTAACTTGATCGACCTTTTATGTAATAAAACAGAATCTTCGTCAGTCGTTTCCTCATTTATCGGTAATGAAAAAAATATTTTACTAATAAGATATATAAATGTCAGGTTTGTCATTTACTATAATGTTCCTGCTTATGATCATGCATGTTAGGGGGAGAAAAGTGGATCTGGAAAAGCTGAAACAATGGATGGAAATCTCACAAAAATACCAAAACGGGAACTTTTGGGATATGATATTTGATCAAACTCCTTTTGAACCTCTAATGAAAGAACAATCACATCTGTCACATGGGCCTCAAGAAAAAAAATCAAATGCAAGAAATTCTACTTTTCCCATCGTGGATATTTATCAAACGGATACACAAATAATCGTTTTGCTTGAATTACCAGGATATCGAAAAGAAGATGTTTCACTTTCCCTCTCCGGTAATAAATTAGTTGTAAAAGGGTCATGCCATTTACCAATTGCGAACGCAATTACGATCCGAAATGAGCGGAGATATGGAGATTTTGAAAGGTTAATAGAACTTCCGGAGCCAACTAAAAGTAAAGATATCCATGCAAGATTTGAAAATGGACTTTTAATCGTTACATACATGAGAAAGTACACGAATGAGGAAGATATCCCAATTACGTAAATTATTCGGGTCCGCTCCCTTCTCTATTGTCTTAATCTGAAGTTAAAAAGTTATTATAGTGTATTAGTTGTTCGTCATCATTCTTAAAAAAGTGTGGGGAAAATTATGTCTATTAAAGGATTTTTCAATCAAAAAGAAAATAATGATGACATTCAAAAGCTTAAAATAAAAATCAATGTAATCGAACAACAGGTTGAGAAAGTCAAAACAATTGAAACACAGTTGAAAAGAATGGTAAAACTTGAGCCCACTTTATTGAAATTAGCCGAAGGAAATAAAAGAGAATCGTCCACTTCCCGAACGAAGGAACAAAATCAATTAAATAAGCAAACACTGAAACAGCTGGAGATTGATATTTATTCAAAAGTTGCCAAGTTTATCTCCAATAAATTAAGTCCCCTTTAACAAAATTTAATCGATATGGAAAATCGATTAGAATTGCTAGAAAAGGAAAACAGCCTCCTGAGAGACATAATAAAAAATCAATATGAACAAATGAATGAATTCGAAAATAGAATCGCCCAGATGGAAGCAAGTATGCAACCGATTGGACCTGAACCATCGCAAACAAGACCCGATCAACAACCAATCATTATTCAAAAAGTAAACGTTGAAAAAATCCTTTTGGACAAATATGAACAAACCAACAATTTTGGACAACTAGGGATTAAAGAACTAAGTGGATAATTGAACATCGGCGCCACTTACGGAAAAGGCATCATCCCTGCAGAACTCATCGAAAATCTTAAAGAAGATTTAGATGAAATTAAAAAGAAGTCATCCGAAGACCCCTTAACAGACGAATCAAGCAGCGAAAACGAAGAAGAAGAACAAAGCAACAACCACACAAAAAAAACACAACACCCAACCGACCACGACCAAAACTACGATGACATACCAATCGAATAAAGTGTCAGGCACCATTTATACATAATTTATAATTTTTATGCGTTTTTTTGCATAAATGGTGCCTGACACTTTTTATTGGCGCTTTTTATTCTAATAGCTTTGCAAAGTCTGTAAGTGTTGTTGAATTTTTTACATAGATTCGCGGCAAGAGATAGTTTTCGTTTGCTACTCCTTTTTCTATAAATACTTCCGGTGTTGTTGTCAGCCCGAATGAATAATATTTTTTCGTATCTTCTATTACTCGTTTATTATATTTTCCATATGGATAGGCAAGTGCTATGACTGGTTTCCCGGTAATTTGTTCAATTTTTTCTTTAGAATCTTTTAATTCATATTCCAGATTTTTTGCTTTCGTTAAATCCGGATGGGTTAATGTATGTGACTGGATCGAGAACATTCCCGAATTCGCCATCTTAATTAAATCCATTTTAGATAAACGATTGGAACGACCGATAAAATCAGAAATTACAAAAAGTGTCCCTGCCGGTTTAAATTGTTCATTTTTTAATTTTTGGAAGATCATATATGCATTTGTATTATTTTTATACCCGTCATCAAACGTAATGAACACTGGCTTTTTTACATGTTTAATATCTTTCCACCTTTCAAAAGTTAACAATGTATAGCCATGATTTTTTAAATAGCTCATTTGCTTTTCAAAGTTATCCGGCGTTACATAAAGTTCCTTGGAACCATGTCCCGAATAAACATCAATGGAATGGTAAACCAAAATAGGAACCTTCTTTTGACCTAGTACCTCAGTTGGAAACACAAAAACACAAAGGATGATGGCTACTAGCATCTCCTTACGCATAAAATTGCACCCCTTTTATTGGAAAAAATAATTATCCTTCACTAGTATCCCTAACAATCTCCTTTTTATGATAACGATTCATTTTATTAGAAAATCCCTTTAAAAAGAGGAATTTTGATTGTTTTTGTCAAAATTTATAGTAAGAATAGACTACTTTATTAGAGGTGGTATACCAGTGAATACAGAAAACCACTTTTTACTTTTTGGCCAAAAATTAAAAGATAATAGTGAACTGTTAACAGAAAAACTCTTCCAAAAGGATATTCCTGACCCTTCTTATCAATATAGTGATATTCATTCTACTTTTTTCAGCTGTCTAGGAAATTCTCTCAATGACGATGAACATGCTGCATTTGAAAGAATTGTTCAATGGTCGCAGTTGTTCTTCAAAAGGGTCGATCAATTTGATATACAAATCCACGCTCCCTTCTTTCTAGGTAATCAGTACAGATCGGTCATTTTAGATTATATCGAAGAGTATTTGTTACAAACAAACATCCACTCGATTACACTTGTACAAATAATAAAAAAAATAGATTCCTTCATTAATTATGGGGCTTCCTTATTTTCCAATAATCGTAAACAAATGTTTGAGCAAGATATGAATAAATTTAATCAAGCAATGATGGATAAAAAAATAACGATCGCTGAATTAAAAGCTTTAAAGAAAGCACTAAAAGAAGCAACTATCCTCACCGTTACAGATAAAGATGATATTATTACATACGCTAATACAAAATTTTGTAACATAACGAAATATTCACTTGATGAACTGATTGGGAAAAATCATAATCATTTGCTAAACTCCGGATACCATGATGATAATTTTTTCAAAAATATCGTTGACCATATAAAGAGTGGAAAAGTGTGGAAAGGTGAAATACGAAATAAAGCAAAAGACGGAAGCTTTTATTGGGTGGACTCAACGATTGTCCCTATTGTCGATCGGATGGGTAAAACCTATCAACATATTGCCATTCAACATGATATTACTGATCAAAAAGAAACAGAAGAAATGCTTCTTAAAACAGAAAAGCTTTCAATGGTAGGAGAATTAGCAGCTGGGATTGCTCATGAGATACGCAATCCCCTTACAACGATCAGAGGGTTTGTCCAAATATTAGACCATTTTTCAGAGGATAAAAAATATCTATATTCAAAAACGATATTATCTGGAATTGATCGAATCAATTTAATTGTTAGTGAGTTTATGGTATTCGCCAAACCACATGCCGTTTATTTTAATGAATGCAATGTAATTGATATATTAAATAATGCTCTTCACCTTCTAGGTGCCGAAGCATCTTTAAAAAATATAGAAATATCTATGAACTTTCATCCTACAAATATCTATATTTACGGAGAGAAAAATCATTAACACAAGTGTTTTTAAACATTATAAAAAATTCGATTGAAGCTATACCTTATGGCGGATTGATTACTATTTCGGTAACAATCAAAAACAACCAAGTCCTTACATCTATAAAGGACAATGGCATTGGTATGACAGAAGAACAAGTGAATAAAATTGGTCAACCATTTTATACAACGAAAGATGACGGAAATGGACTTGGATTAATGGTAAGTTATAAAATTATCGAAAAACATAAAGGCCGAATAACGATCGAAAGTGAGCCAAACAAAGGAACCGAATTTCTAATCAGTTTCCCTCTTTTTACAAAAAATCGTACTTGATTCTGAAACTAAATTCACTTTAACCAATAGGAAATATAGATTATACTTAGATCAATAATAATTTAGGAGGTAGACGATGGAAAACGAACATACAGAACAAAAAAAGAAAATCAGCCTACAAGAAGCAATGAAACAACAGCTTCAAAATAAAAAAAATCAATCAATCCCTGGGAAATCAAATACGAATACTCTTCCAACAACGAAAAAAATGAAAAGTCAGCAAACGAAAAAAACAAATAATCAAAGAAGAAGAACAGGAGTATAATGAACGGACAAAATCGATGTGATATCTTACCTGGTACCCACGTTCGTATTGTTTTAAAAAAAGATCAACGGACCGGAAATTTAACCCCGGGAATTGTTAAAGATATTCTCACAAAATCAAGTTTTCATCCACACGGAATAAAAGTGAGACTTGTAGATGGACAAGTTGGTAGAGTAAAGGAAATAAAGGCAGGTCCCTATTAATTCAAAATAGTAGACTTGCCTTTTTTGTTTATGTTCCGCCCTTGTGATTTTGCATTTAAAATTTCTACAAAACGATCCACGAAACATCGCTGCAGTTGTTAGCCTTCCCATAAATAGTACTTTATAATTCCCCTGATTTGTACGAAATAAGGCGAAGGCGAAAATATCATTTTTCACACCTTTCCCTATCAAATATCTATAATAAATAGAAATCAATTTCTTTATGTTTCCTAGAAAGGATGGGTGTATTTGAATATTACCGAAATTTTTGATCTTACGAATAAAACAGCCATTATCACAGGTGGCAGCAGTGGACTAGGCTCACAAATGGCACTTGCTCTTGCAGAAGCCGGTGCGAATATTGTCATTTGTTCGCGTAATATCCAGGCATGCCAAGAAATGAGCGATTTATTAAATCAACAAGGATATCAATCAATCGCTTTACAATGTGATATAACCAACCAAAAGGATATTGAAAATGTCATCACACAAACGATGGGGAAATTTGGAACAATCGATATTTTAATTAATAATAGCGGAACATCCTGGATCGCACCTGTACTTGATTTACCAGCTGATAAATGGGACAAAGTCATGAATGTAAATCTAAAGGGAATGTTCTTTTTTTCGCAAGCAGTTGCAAAGGTCATGAAAGATCAAGGTGGAGGAAAAATTATTAATATATCTTCTGTTACCGGTCTCTATGGAACCGATCCAGCTTTTCTTGATTCCGTAGCTTACAATACGAGCAAAGGTGCTGTCGTTTCCTTAACGAAAGACTTAGCCGTTAAACTAGCTCAATATAATATTCAAGTAAACGCGATTGCTCCCGGTTTTTTCCCTACTAAAATAACAAAAGTATTAGACAAAGCTACCAACATACTATTAAGTAAAATTCCGGCTAAACGTTTTGGCAATGAAAATGATTTAAAAGGAGCCGCCGTTTTTCTTTCGTCCAAAGCTTCCGATTATATTACCGGTCAATTATTGCTAGTGGATGGTGGACTAACAACAAATTTATAGAAAGGAGTTACACTCATGGCAAACAAACAATCGTTAGATATTTATCGTCTTTTAAAAAGGAACGGATTTCTGCTCGAGGCAAAAATTAATCAAGCCATCCAATCACAGCTTAATAACGAAGCGATCATAAGACAATTCGGTGCACATAGTAAAGTATCCGCTGCAGTTATACGTAAACTACAAAATTCAATAGAAGCAATCTCAATTCCCTTCAATTTTCCTACTAAAACTGACGTAGCCAATGCGACAAAAATTACTATCCAAACCGAAGAAAAAGTAGACCTAATCGATGAAAAAGTAAATACAATTTTACAATCATTAGAGGAACTTAAACAATTAGCCTCTGAAGGTGTAGAACAACATGAATAAATACATCGAAAAAGCTAAAAAAGAAGTTCAAAGATGGTCGGGCTTCAGCAAAACACTAACTAATCCTACCACTTACTCAGGTGTACCGCGCGAAGCCATTTGGAAAAAAAATAAAGCAACTTTGTGGTACTATGAACCACCTATCAAAAATTATTCGATTCCTATACTTCTTGTTTATTCCATAATCAACCAACCAGATATATTAGATTTAGACCCAGAAAACAGTTTAATTCAAGCATTTCTAGATGATGGCTATGAGGTATATTTACTAGACTTTGGAATCCCTGGTTATGAAGATAGAGAATTAACCCTTAATGATTATGTAACGAAGTACATTGAAAAAGGGGTTGGAAGAGTTTTAACTCACTCTGGGGCGGATGAAATTTCAGTGATGGGCTTCTGTCTTGGTGGAACATTGGCTGCGATGCATGCAAGTGTTACTGATCAACCGATTAAAAACTTAATTCTTTCCTTAACGCCAATCGATTTTCACGTTTTTCCTAATTTTAATCGGTGGAAAAAACCGTTGACAGAAAAAAATACGAATTTTGACCCAATTTTCGATTCAATCAGTCTTATCCCCTCACCATTTATAGAAGGTGGCATACGGCTTATCACCACCCCAATCTATTTCTCCCCATACCTATCACTATTAAATCGGGCATATGATGACCAATATACGGTGAAATGGAGCAGAATGAATGATTGGACCAAAAGCCATATCCCTATTTCAGGTGCGGCGCTTAAACAGTTGTTTAACGATTTTGTACGAGACAATAAATTAATCAACGGAGGTCTCGTCATCGATGAAAAAGACGCTAATTTATCCAATATAAAGGCCAACCTATTAGTCGTAGGATCACAGTTTGACAAACTAGTTCCTCCAGAACAAATACGGCCGGTTATGGATTTAGTATCAAGTAAAGACAAAACTTTTCACATGTTAAAGATGGGCCATGCAAGCTTATCAATCGATGGGAAACTCCCTCCATACCTAAGCGAATGGCTATCTCTTCGTTCGCATTCAACCGAATAGATAATTTAAAGGAGGTATTTGCATGATTTACAACCTTGAAGATTTTCAGCCTCTTAAAAACCATTGCGAGCTGATTGGCTACTTAGGCTTCGCCGGGCTTATCTTCAATATATTTTGTTAAGAAGGAAGGATGTTAGGTAAACCTAGCATCCTCTTTTATTTGACTTTGTTAATGCTAAGTGATGATTGGAGCGAAAAATCAACTTTCTATTTAACAGAGATATTAAAAAGACCATTAAATTCTTGTAGATAGGAAGCGAAAAGTAAGTTAAAATAGATACGATTATATGTTTTTGAATTAAGGAAAATTAAAAGTTTTATGATAGGAGAATTCTAGCTTATGTCTTTTTCGGATATTAACATTGATGTTTTTCGATCAATAAATAATGTAGGTAAAGAAGTACCTGCTACCGAACCGGTTGCGGTTTTTGTAGCTGAATACATGTTATATTTTTTAATTTTGGCCCTTCTTGTTCATTGGTTTACGAGAAGACAGAGGAATCGAATGATGGTGATCCAAGCGGTTATTGCCACTGTGATAGCCGAGGTTCTTGGAAAAATTGCCGGTAAACTTTATTCTCACCATCAACCGTTTGCTGAACTGCCACACGTGAATAAATTAGTCGAACATGCTATTGATAATTCATTCCCGAGTGATCACTCAATTATCTTCTTTTCTATCTGCTTCTCCTTTTTTCTCGTACGGAAAAAGGAATGGTGGCTTTGGATTATTCTTGCCATTCTTGTAGCTATTTCACGTGTGATGGTTGGGGTTCACTATCCTGTTGACGTTGCTACCGGAGCACTTTTGGGCATTATTTCTGCATTGATCGCCTACTGGATCGTTCCAAAACTCGGTTTCATTAAGCAGTTGCTTGGGATGTATGAAAAAATAGAAAATCGAGTTCTTCCTACGAAAAATAAAACAGAGAATTTTTGATTATACTTATAAAGAAAAAAGATGACGAAACGTTTCGCCATCTTTTTTCTTTATTTATTCAAAATTCCATGCTTTTGTAAATATTGCTTCGCAACTATTTTTGCTGACTGTCCATCGACATTTACTAAATAATTCATTTCCTGCATCTCATCCTCGGTAATCTTCCCTGCTAGCTTATTTAAAATCTCTTTCAACTCCGGATATTTTTTCAATGTTTCCTTCCTTAATAATGGGGCTCCTTGATAAGGTGGAAAAAGATGTTGATCGTCCTGTAAAATTTTCATATTATATTGTTTTAATTCGCTATCTGTCGAATAAGCATCCAATAATTGAATATCCCCTTGCTTTAGCGCGTTATAGCGTAATTTAGGCTCCATCGTTTGCATATGAGGAAATTCTATTCCGTATTTCTTAATGATTCCTTTGTATCCATCTTCCCGATCGGAGAATTCCAGGGTGAAACCTACTTTTACACGGTCTTGGACCTTTTTTAAGTCTGAGATTGTTTGTAAGTTATTGTTTTTTGCGTAGTCATTTGGAACTGCAAGTGCATACGTATTACTATACTTCATTGGCTTTAACATGATCATTTTATATTTTGCAAGCATCCCTTTTTCAGCTTGCTTATAGACAGCTGCGGCATCCGTACTTACAGCCTCTTCTTTTAAGAATGTAGAAATGGCTGTTCCCGTAAATTCAGGATAAATATCGATATTACCTGATTTTAATGCGTTAAAAACCATCGATGTTTTTCCCAATCCTGGTTTTAATTCCACGGTTAGATCGGTATCTTTCTCAATCAACAGTTTATACATATTGATTAGTATCTCAGGCTCCGCTCCTAGTTTTCCGGCAATGACAAGCTTCTCCCCTTTATTTCCTCCTAATTGCGGGATAATGATAATGAGAAGCACAGCTACTATAGCAATGCTGCCTATTTGCAACGTTCGCTTGAATGGATAGTGTTCAATCATACGTAAGACGACATCAAAAATAATCGCGAGTAACGCAGCAGGAATAGCACCTAAAATAATGAGATAATGGTCATTACGGTCAATACCTAGAAGGATAATATCTCCTAATCCACCTGCGCCAATCAATGCTGCAAGTGTAGCAGTTCCGACGATCAGAACCGTAGCCGTACGAATCCCCGCCATTATAACAGGAAATGCTAGGGGTAGCTCTACCTTTATTAATCGTTTTCTGTTATTCATTCCCATCGCATGTGCTGCCTCAATTAATGAGGCATCTACTTCTTTAATTCCTGTATACGTATTTCGCAATATCGGTAATAACGCATATACGACAAGGGCAATAATTGCTGGTATTGTCCCAATACCAACTAACGGTATTAATAAGCCTAATAATGCCAAGGAAGGGATCGTTTGAAAGATCGCCGCAATTCCCATGACCGCTTCCGCAATTTTTCTATGCTTCGTAATGTAAATCCCTACGGGTATTCCAATCAAGATCGCAATCAGGAGTGCAATAAACGAAATTTGCAGATGTTCCAAAAAGGCCTGGAATAGTTGTCCTTTTCGCTGCTCAAATACTTGTATAAACTGCTCCATTCATTATGCCCTCCCTTCTTCTAGGCTGGCTAAATATTGGATAACAGTATGGCTTGTGACGGTGCCGATTATTTTATTATCGTGTTCAACAGCGATTTCACCATCACGCGCTAAAATGGATAAAAGTGCCGAAAGTTTTTCCTGTGTCGAAATGGTTTTCAACGAATAAGACGGAGTTGGGTTAGGAATGATCCACTGAAGCAACCTTTCAACGAGCTCATCTTCCCATTCAGATGTATCATTTTCCGTTTTTAAAAAATGTTGAACAAATTCATTTGCCGGATGATTGATGATTTGTTCAGGTGTATCAATTTGAACAACCGTGCCGTCTTTCATGAGGCATATTCTATCTCCAAGTTTTAATGCTTCATGGATGTCATGGGTAACGAAAATGATTGTTTTATGTATTTGTTTTTTCATCGTTAATAAATCATCTTGCAGTTGTTGCCGGCTGATCGGATCCAATGCACTGAAAGGTTCATCCATTAAAATAATATCCGGATCGGCTGCAAGTGCTCGAATGACACCGACCCGTTGTTGTTGCCCGCCTGAAAGCTCGTCCGGTTTACGTTCCCGGAATTTCTCCGGATCTAAGCCGACCATCGTTAATAATTCATCAATCCGTTTGTTAATATCGGATTTTTTCCATTTTTTCAGCTCCGGCACTGTTGCGATATTTTCTGCAATCGTCATATGTGGAAAGAGGGCAATTTGTTGGAGAACATAGCCAATATTCCAGCGTAAGGAATGGATGTCATACTCACTTACATTTTTCTCTTGGATATAAATATTTCCTTGTGACAACTCAATTAAACGATTAATCATTTTCAATGTCGTCGTTTTTCCACAACCACTTGGACCAATTAGGACAAAAAACTCACCCTTATTGATCGTGAAATGCAAATCGTCGACAGCTTTCGTTCCATCAGGGTACTCCTTTGATACGTGTTCAAATCGAATCATTTTTATCTCCTTTATAATGCTATTAAGTTCAATTGTAAGAAAAAGCTGTTTACTTATTCTGTAAACAGCTTTTTTAATTCATGCTAGCAGGATGCTACGTTTGCCTTAACAAAATACTGCTCAAACATACCGTCTTTTATTTCTAAACAATTTAATTGATGTCCATATGCACAGGCCCCATCAATTCCTATTTTCTTATTACCGTAATATACATCTGCCTTTTCATGCAAGTAAATTGCTGGTGTATGACCATGAATAATTGTCCGGGAAAATGAATGATTTACTTGAAGAAACGGATCTCGTATCCATATGAATTCGTGATTACTCGTTTTTTTCCAATCATCATGTTCCGGATTGATTCCCGCATGAACAAAAATGAAATCATCTGTTTCATAAAAATACGGGAGATTCTCGATGAAGGAAACAACTTCTTTATGCGTTTCTCCGATTTGCCGCGCCCATTCCTGATAGGTTGAGTCCTCTTCCTGATCACTGCAGCTCTCCCCCAAGAAAGATTGAATGGTTGCTAAAGCTCCATTTCGAAAATATCTTTCCTTCTCACCAATTGGATCCGCTAACCAATTACAAAACATTTGATCATGATTACCCTTTATTGCTACAGCCCTATGCTTCTCTACTAATTCCTTCACGAAATAAATGACTTCTTTGCTATTTTTCCCACGATCCATGTAATCGCCTAAAAGTATCAATTGATCTACACTAGAATCGTATTTTACTAGCGATAATAATTCTTTAAACTCACGAAAGCAACCATGGATGTCACTAATAACAAGCATTCTATTTTTATTCATACCATACCCCTTTTCTTCTCTAAATAGTACAACTTTTCACATTTATTTTCTATTATCTTGTTCTTTGTAAACCGCTTTTTTTAAGAAGTGTTGCTTTCATCCATAATAAAGCACAGAGTGGATTGGAGCGGAAGGAACCTGACTCCTGCGGGATATAGAGGAAAGGAAAGGTCGAGACCCCACAGGCGCAAGCCGAGGAGGCTTGACTTCCTCCCCGCGAAAAAGCAGGTTCCTGGAGCGGAAAGGAACGGTTCATTGTTTAAAAGTTCATATTCAGTTCATAAAGATTTTATATACTGCAAATACTCAACAAGGAAAGGAAAGATATGATGGAAAACATTTTAAAGAATGAAAACCAACTTTTAACGAATAAAAGCAATAAAATTCTTGTTATGGTTGGATTAGTTATCGGGTTAATTTTTTCCGAATTAGATGAGACCGTAGTGAATACGGCGATGCCTACGATTATTCGTGATCTTGGTGGATTGTCGATGTATGGGTGGGTTGCCGGGGTGTATATGCTGGCATTATCAGCATTTATGCCGATTTTAGGAAAGCTGGCAGATTTAGTCGGGAGAAAGAAGATTTATTTAGCTTCTATGGCCTTTTTTATCGGAGGATCGATTGTTTGCGGGCTTTCCCAATCGATGACCATGCTATTGATTGGACGCGGAATTCAAGGATTAGGGGCTGGCGGATTGATGCCACTTGCGATGACCATCTCAAGTGACCTTTTTCCAGTCGAACAACGGGCGAAGGTTCAAGGATTTATGGGACCTATAATGTTCATTCCGATGTTATTAGGACCTTTAATGGGTGGATTTTTCGTCGACCAAGTAAGCTGGCATTGGATTTTCTTTGTGAATATTCCAGTCGGAGTACTTGCTGCAGTTCTTTTAGCATGTGGATTAAAGGAAGGAAATGAAAAGAAAAAAGTCATTATTGATTGGGCAGGTGCAACTTTGTTAGTATCTGCAATTATCTCATTATTGATCACTCCTGTACTAATAGAAAATGAAGGGTATACATGGAGTTCACCATTTATTATTAGTTTGCTTTGTCTAGGTGTAATGCTGCTTGGCGTTTTCATTTGGGTGGAATCGAAAGTCAAGGAACCAATTGTGCCGCTCCACTTATTTAAAAATCGAAATATTTTAGTGTTGTCTATCATTGTTTTTACAGTGGGAATTGGGCTTATGGGATCGTTCTCTTCCTTCCCGTATTTCGCACAAAATGTGTTAGGACTCACACCGACAGAAGCTGGATATTTAACGCTTCCGATGATGGTAGGAGCAATCCTCTCAGCAATGGTTTCAGGATATTTAATTACTAAAGTACGTTATCGTGAATTATTCGGGATTGCCTTTATTATGCCAATCATTGGCTTCTATTTATTTTCACATATGTCGATTCACACGACGATTATCCAAATTATTATTTTCTTTGTCATTACAGGGCTTGGCTTAGGGGTCATGTTTGGTGGAGATAATTTAATCGTTCAAGAGTCAGTTGAAAAAGAGCATAAAGGAATCGCCTTGGCGACAGTACCATTATTTCAATCAATTGGGGCGACAATCGGTGTGAGTATATTTGGGACAATGCTATCGTCAACCCTTACATCAAAAGTAGGAGAGTTAGGAGCAAAACTACCTAAAAGTATGGATGAAAATATGAATGGTTTAGTTGCTGGAGGTATTCCGAAAGGTCTCTCCCCTGAACTGTTCACAAAAATAAAAACACTTTTTGTGGAATCGTTCCAACATATTTATATGTATTCATTCATTATTGCTATCATTGCATTTGTATTATGCTGGTTTTTGAAAAAAGAAGTTCTTACTTCTAAGTCAGAAGAAGATGTGTAAGTGTCTTAAATGGCACTTACACCCTTTTCTATTTCTACATACATTTTTTTCAGTTCTGATAAACTTTGTAAATTGGACAGAAGGATGATAAAATCCTTCCCATCTTTTGAAATGCTGTTAATGGCAGACCATCCAGGTATATGTCCATGTATAGTGTAATTTCTTTGATGAATATACCAACCATATCCATAACTATTTTTATAAGGCATAAATAATTTTTTCAGACTGTATGGTGAAACTAGTTTTCCCGTTGTCAAAGCTTGATCAAATTTGTACAGATCATAGGCGGTCGAATAACTATCCCCACTGCCTAATAGTTGAGAGAAGTGCGTCTTAGATGGGGAATAGATAAAATTGAACCTCCTTTGATAGCCGGCGGATATGTATGAATCATTTTTGTCGGCGTCACCAAATCCGGATTGTTCCATGCCTGAAGGGTTAAAAATGAACTTCGTGATGTACTCATGAAGTGACATCCTCGACACCTTTTCAATAATAACCCCTAGAATAGAATAGTTCGAATCCGTATATTCCCACGTTTCACCGGGCTTCGAATGAAGGGTTTTGGCATGGCGGGAAATATCTTTCATTAATTCGTGCTTCGTCAGTTCCTCTCCATTCTCATTTCGGCGCGGAATACCAGATGTTTGCGAAAGCAAATGTTTAATTTTTATCTCGTTCGCATGTGGGAATTCCGGAAAGTATTTTGATAAACGATCCTCGCTCGTTAACTTTCCCTGCTCTTCTAACTGAATAATTGCTGTAGAAACAAAGGCTTTTGTCAGTGAAGCAATATAATACTGTGTATTTGGTCCATTATTACTTTTTTTAGCACGATTGCTTAACCCGTAACCTTTGTGTAAAACTATTTTTCCATCTTTCACAATCAAAGCTGTCCCACTGAAATGATTGTTTTTTAAATAGAGATCAATGTGATGGCTAGTCGGGGTTTGTGGAGATGCAACAGGTATATTAAGAATTTCCCCTTTAGAATGATGAATCCCATGATCCATAAAACTATTCGTATGATATAATAATCCAATTATAAGCAGAACCATAATGAAAATAGATAAATTTCGTTTTTTCATCTTTCTTTTATCGTGTTTTCTACATGATGTTTGCATTTTTATCTCCTAATGATGAGTTGTACCGTTATTTTAACCAATTTCTAGGAGGTAATACGGTAAATTCTTCTGGATAAAAGAGATATATTTGCATTCCTTTCAGAAAAAAAGCTGGATTAGTATCATGAAACGAGATAAATAAGATATAATTTATAAAGTCATTATCTTTAACGTATTGTAGGAGGAATTATGTTTAAAAAGAAAATTGTATTTACAGGTGGGGGAACAGCAGGTCACGTGACACCTAATATTGCCATCATTAAGGAAATGGACCGTTCTAAATGGGATATTCATTATATAGGATCAAAAAAAGGAATTGAGAAAGATTTAATCACTCAAATTAACATACCTTATTACGGGATTTCTAGCGGTAAGCTAAGAAGATATATTGATTTCGAAAATGTAAAAGATATTTTTAGAGTTCTTAAAGGTTGTCTGCAAGCAAGGAGAATTTTAAAAAAGCTAAAGCCAAATCTTATTTTTTCAAAAGGCGGATTCGTATCTGTACCCGTCATTATCGCGGCAAAGTCATTAAAAATTCCGATCTTCATTCATGAAAGTGATATGACGCCTGGTTTGGCTAATAAAATTTCGCAACGTTTTGCAACGAAGATTTTTACCTCGTTTGCAGAAACGAAAAAATACTTTCCGGAACAAAAAACAATGGTCATTGGATCTCCTATTCGAAAGGAAATCTTAAATGGCTCTTGGGAAAAAGGTAGAGACTTTCTCGATTTCAATACGTATCAGCCCATTTTAACGATTATGGGTGGTAGCTTAGGTTCGAAAAAAGTGAATGAGGCGGTAAGATCATCTTTAAATCAACTCATCGGAAAATATCAAATTGTTCATTTATGCGGGAAGGGAAATATCGATAATAAGCTTTTGAATATTCCCGGGTATAAGCAATTTGAATATATCAATGATGAATTACCAGATATCTTAGCAGCAACCGATATTGTCATTACGAGGGGCGGCTCGAATGCGATATTTGAATTTTTAGCATTGAAAATCCCGATGATCATCATCCCGTTAACGAAACAACAAAGCCGAGGCGATCAAATTTTAAATGCAAAAGCATTCGAAGACAAAGGCTATTCATTGACATTAGAGGAAGAAAATTTAACAAATGATTCATTAGTAAGCAGCTTAGATTTCGTCATGAGCAAAAAAGAAAAATACCAAACCGCCATGTCCACATCAGAACAAGGCAACGCGCTACAAGTACTAGTCGACGAAATAAATAAATATCTTTAATTCAAAATAAGGTGTCAGGCACCGTCTGTGGACATTTGTCCACAAGAGGTGCCTGACACCTTTTTGGTTATTGTTTCCAGTGGTTTTCCATTGCTTTGTCCATGTATACCCAGCCTTTCCACGCGATGTGGATGGTGTCTTTGAGGAAATATGGGTCATATTCATGTCCGGAGTAGTCAGCAATTGGAAAACCTGCTGCTTCTACTTGCTTTTTAATCTTTTTGTAAAAGGCAGTCCTTCCTTCCTTCGGGAAACCAGTATAGTCATACCATTTCCCGTTTACTGGAAGTGTTACAAAAAGCGGCTTTGCACCTTTTTCTTTTAAAAGATCTAACACCATTTGAAAATCTTTATATTCTTTGGATTCAGCAAATGATGTGCCCTTTTTGTAGTTTTTAAGCTCATTTATTTTTGGTGCAATCTTCTTTTTATAATAACTATCTGATATATTAAATGGATTGCTTTTCGCTCGTTTGCGGCCGTATTTTTCAGCTGAGATCACCAATTCATCCCATGACTTATTTTTTACAAGTTTAGGATTTTGATGTCTTTTCCTTTGATAGCCTCCAAACAATGAATAATACAAATCCTTTTTCTGTAGAAGTCGCCAATTCAAATAGGCAATAGGTCTTGCACAGTCTGCTTTGAATCGTAAAGATTTAGTATTACTTAGTTCAGCTTTATATAATGTCGATAAGATTTGGTCACGATTCACCGTATTAAATGTCAACAATCGAGCCATCGCCAGTTTTTTCAGTTTCGAATCAATATTTTGATTGAAAACTAAATCATACGCTTGTAGTCTCGAGTAATTAGGGGAAAAATGGGCATCATCGATCCCTTCCTCATGAAACCATTGCGGTGAAATAATAAATACCAGCTTTTTCCCTTTTAATTGATCCGCTTGGGAAGCAAAATTCATGAAATGAATGAGCGATTGCATCCCACCTCTTCCATATAAAAAGGGGGTAAACCCCTTTTTATTTGCCGCAAAATAATTTGACGGATGAAAAGGGTCAAATCGGGCCAATTCCGAAGAACCGTAAATAGGAAAGGAATTTTTTTCTTTAAGAATTTTCTTTTGTACGTAATCGCCTTGAAACATTAATGGATTTAGTTCCGTGGCAGCACGTTGTACTTTTTTATCCGAAATAAATGACTTAAGCCAATTATTTGGAAAAAAGATAAACACTAAAAAAAGTACTACTGCAATAATGATCGGAACAAATGCATATTTTTTCATTCCATCTCAGCCAATTTCGCAGCAATATTATTCGGAGTATTCCACTCCTCACGTGTAAATTCTGTTATTGGAACAGTAATCCCAAGTCGACCTTCAATTTCAACTAATAAATTAATGGTTCCGAAAGAGTCTAATAGTCCTTCTTCAAAAAGATCAATATCCGGATTTTCCTTCACAACATCTTCTTGGCAAACCTCTGCTAAAATGTTAAATAATTCTTGTTTATCCATTGTTCATTCTCCTTTAGTGAAATAAATATCCTGAAAAAATATAAAATCCAAAACATATAAAATGGAATGTAATAACTACTGATACGACATGCGTAACTTTATTTTTTGGCCAGAATTTTGTTTTCCGATTCCAACGATCAAAAAAATCGAAGCTGACCATTAAAAATGCCTGGTACAATCCGTATACTATATATTGAGGAGCAATCCCATGCCATAGCCCCATGATGAGGAATAATAAAAGATACCCTAAATTAGAAACAGTATAACGGTTTTTAATCCACTTCTTCTTCGTCATCCAAAGAACAAAGCGCATGTACACATAATCCCTGAACCAAAATGATAACGTCATGTGCCAACGATTCCAAAAGTCTTTTATGTTTCGACTAATGAACGGGAGATTAAAGTTTTCAGGTGTCTTAATTCCCATCAAATAACTTACTCCTATAGCAAAGGCACTATATCCGGCAAAATCAAAGAACAAGTACATACTATACGAATACATGTACAAAATGTTCCCTAAATATGGGTGTAATTCAATAAATGGTCCTGCCCCAGGATACAAATGAGTGATTACATCGCGATGAATTAAATACGCGATAATAAATTTGTACAAAAATCCTTTAAAAATTTTATTAATACCTAAATACAACAACTCACGGTATTGCTCCTTAGTAGGAACAGTCAAGCGATCTTTTTCAAATCTCCGATAACGGTCAATTGGACCGGAAGAGATGGTTGGGAAAAATAATAAAAAATACAAAAAATCAAGTAAAGGAATATCATTCTTAATTATTCCATCCCTAATTTCAATCACCATTTGAACTGCTTTAAAGGTCAAATAGGAAATACCTAGAAATCCAAATAGATGATTTAGCCCTAAAAGAGGGAAAACTTTCACTAAAACTAACGGCAAAATGGATGCAATAAAAGCTAAACAAAATACAAGTGTACGATTATTTCGTTTTCGATAAGCAGCATATCCTTTAACAAGAATGACCTGCCAAATCGTAAACAATACAAGCGAGACCGCGCCCAACGAATTATTTGAGAAAATGATGGCTAATAAAAGAACTGTAACCACCATATTATAAGCTTTGGACACTTTTCCGTTTAAGCCTAAAATAATCGTTGGTAATAGAAGAAATGCCACAATAAAGAAAAAGAGAAAAGATTCATAAGGAATCATGCTAAAACCTCTGCGGTTAATTTTTTGCGATCAACCTTGCCATTAGCTGTCATTGGCAACTGCTGACAATAAATAAATTTCCTTGGAATCATATAGGCTGGCAACAGTTGTGCAAGCTCCTTTTTAATCGCACTCGTTAATTGGTACTCTTTTTCAAAAGAATGATCGCTTGGGACAACATACGCTGTTAAGAAATCGATTTTATCCTCTCGATAAACCGGAGTAACAACACATGCTTTAATAAATTGCGATTTTACTAGGTTACACTCAATTTCTTCTAATTCCATACGGTATCCATGTACCTTTACTTGAAAATCTATACGACCTTGATAGTAATACAATCCATTTTTCTTAAGTCCTACATCACCTGTTCGATAGGCACGCATTCCATTTTTCATAAAAAACACGCGATCGGTTAGCTCTTTTTCTCCAAGATATCCTTTACTTACACTTGGACCCGCAATAATCATCTCACCTTTTTCACCATCTGGAAGCTCATTTCCCTCTTCATCGACTACATAAAGTTGAGAATCTCCTTTGCATTTTCCAATCGGTAATACACTATGGTTTTCTAATAACTCGCTAGTAACTTCAACCATTGTAATGGCTACTGTCGCTTCAGTAGGTCCATACAAATTATAAACCTTTGCACGCGGAAAACGTTCTTTTAACTGGCGTGCTGTCTCAGCTGTCAGCACTTCCCCACAGAATAGAAATACTTCAAGCTTAGGAAGCATTTCTTGAGTGAAGGTTGATTCCATTAAGCACATTTGCGCAAATGACGGTGTTGAAGTCCAAACCTCAATATTAGATTGCTGAAATTCGGTAAAAAGCACTTTTGGATTCGCAATCATTTCTTTTGTCACCGCGAATAATGTTCCGCCAGTACTAAGTGACGGATAAAGGTCCATCACCGACAAATCAAATGAGAAAGGTGCTTGATTCATAAAGACTCCCCTATTTTCAATGGAAAAGTCAGACAACATCCAATCAACATAGCTCTGCAAATTATTTGCTGTAATCTGAACACCTTTTGGATTACCTGTACTACCAGATGTATAAATAATATAAAAGCTATCCTCTTCCTTAACCCAGCAGTCTTCTGTACATGCGGCTTGATCATTAATTAATACATCACTCAACTCTGATTGATTAACATATTTTATAGGATACTCAGCAAGTGATTCTTTATCAAATTCCTCTGTTGCAATAAAGAATTCAGCTTTTGAGCTTTCAATAATCTTTTTAATTCTTTCATTCGGTATCGACTGATCAACCGGAATATAAGGATGACCTGCCTTTACACTGCCTATAAATGAAATAATCATTTCAGGGGCCATATGTCCAAAAACAATGACTGGCGATTGGACTTGTTCTGACTTCTCCTGAATATAGGCGGCTAAATTACCTGATTGACGCCATAAATCTCTATAAGTCACAGACTTGCTTTGATTAGTAAAAGCATATCGATCCGGGTAATCGATTGAAACTTGTTGAATTGATTCCAGTAATTTCATATATCCCCCATCCATTCATTAAAACTCTGCATATATAAATGGTCCTGCACTCATATCGTGGAAACCATATAATAACACGAGAACGATCAAAATAAACAAATAATAAAGTGTACGAACACTTAGATTATCTATAAATCTCTCAAAAAGATTTTTTATTTTCTCCACAAAAAAAGCAACCTTTCTTATTATCTTCTTTTTACAACAGAAATCATCTTACCATATTCCTTAAACAATTTTGTAAATTTTTTGTAGATATTTTTCATTATATAACATTAATAAGACTTAATAAACACCAAAAAAGTTTCAATAAAATTCGGAAAAAATAAATAAGAAAAGCGAAAAGCGCTTGATCAGCCCCGACAAGCAAATGTTCCTCGAGGGCTAGGCGCTGGAGCTAGACAAAGCAGATATTTATTAGAAACATTATACATACAAAAATTTCTTACCTTTTAACAAAAACAAAGGTGTCAGGCACCTACAATGGACAAATGTCCACAAGTGGTGCCTGACACCTTTGTTCATTTCAATTAATTATGCATTGATTGCTTCTTTAGAAATTGCTTCTTCTACTGTTACATATTTGTAGCCAAGATCGTTTGCTACTGCTTCAAATGTTACATGGCCATTCGCTACGTTCACACCAGCCTTAATTGCTGGGTTGTCATTCACTGCTTTAACTACACCTTTTGTCGCAATTTGTACAGCATAAGGAATCGTTACATTTGTTAAGGCAATTGTAGCTGTACGTGGAACTGCACCAGGCATATTAGCTACTGCATAATGAACAACACCGTGTTTAACATAAGTTGGGTCATCATGAGTTGTAATATGATCAACTGTTTCGAAGTTTCCACCTTGGTCGATTGCAACGTCTACAATAACAGATCCTGGTTGCATGGATTTAACCATTTCTTCTGTCACTAATTTCGGAGCTTTTGCACCAGGAATGAGTACTGATCCAATAACTAAATCGGATTCTTTAACAGCTTCAGCAATATTGTATGGATTTGACATTAATGTTTGAACACTTGTACCAAAAATGTCTTCTAATTGACGTAAACGATCTGGATTTAAATCGATGATTGTTACATCCGCTCCTAGACCGACTGCGATTTTTGCAGCGTTTGTTCCAACCATTCCGCCACCAATAATCGTTACTTTGCCACGTTTTACTCCAGGTACACCACTTAGTAGAATTCCTTTACCACCTTGTGTCTTTTCAAGGAATTGAGCTCCGACTTGTGCTGCCATTCTGCCTGCTACTTCACTCATTGGTGAAAGAAGTGGTAATGTACGATTTACAGTAACTGTTTCATATGCAATGGCAATCACTTCACTATCTACCAACGCTTTTGTTAATTCAGGTTCTGCAGCTAAGTGAAGATATGTGAATAAGATTAATCCTTTACGGAAATAACCGTACTCAGATGCAAGCGGTTCTTTAACCTTCATAATCATATCAGCTTTTGTCCATACATCTGAAGCGCTTTCAATAATTTCAGCACCAGCTTGTTTATATTCTTCGTTCGTAAAACCACTGCCTAATCCAGCGTTTGTTTCAATAATAACTTTATGTCCAGCATTTAATAAATGAACGACACCAGCAGGAGTCATTGCCACACGATTTTCATTATTTTTAATTTCCTTAGGAACACCGATAATCATCTATAACATCTCCTTAATGATAAGTCAGTAATGCGCTTACAATGCTATTATATTCCTTTTTTCTGCATATTGCTTTATGAATAATATAAAAAATAAGAGTGGGCATTTGTGAAAAATCACAAATCCTCACTCTTCATATTCTCCATAATTAAATCTAGATATAACGTAAGCTTTTGATTTGGATCTTTTAGATTGATTTCTGCAATTTCTACAATTCGCTTTAGTCGATAATTTAATGTATTTGTATGAACATGCAACACCTTCGCCGCATCATGAACATTATTATCACACTCTAAATACGTTTTAAGTGTTAGTAAAAGATTCGTTTGATGTTTACGATCATATGCTCTTAATCGTTCAATCGTATAATTTTGATATTGTTCCCGAGCTCTAATTTGAAATAGCTCCTCGATAAACTGATAGATCCCTAATTCATGATAACAAATGACTTTTTCTAATTCTTTTGGAAAATGTGCCTTCAGTTCCAAAACTTTTAAAGCTTCAGTATAACTTTTATTTATTTGTAATGGGGATTCATAAAATAATCCCGAGGAACCTTTTACCTGTTCGATTTGCAGTCGTTCTTTTATTTTATCAATAAACTGCTGGATAAATTGTTTCGTACTATTAATAGAAGTTTTTTCAGTTTCGCAACGAAGTAATAGAATAAGTTGATTTTGATCAAATACCCGACATATCACCTCGACATGTTGTAATGTTTCTATTAAATAATAGGAATGCTTCTCTATTTGCTGATTGACTTCCTGATCAAAATCAATAATGGCAATCACTAACCCGCCATCTAACTTCACCCTAAATCTTTCGGCATGCTTTTTTATTTCATTTAGCTTTTCGAAGTGCCCTGTTAGTAGTTTCCAAAAGAATTCATTATAATCCTCTTCCACTTTCCTTTTCTTTATTTGGTGCTGGAGAAGTTGATTTTTCACGAACTTGGCTGCTTCCTTAAGAAGTTGGAGCTTTTCCTCTCCGAAATTTTCATGATCTGTTTGAGCCCAAATAAAGCCGAGAACTTCTTTATTCTTTCTTACGGAAACAGCGATACGGTTTCCGAGTCCAACTTTTTCTATTGCAGGTATGATAATCGGCTCGTCACTTTCGAATAGTTTAGGCATTACACCATTTTTCCACAGCGTATGGATTACATTATCCGGTACTTTTCTTCTTATAATAGTAGCGATTCTTGCGGGATCGACATTTTCTTCGTGGGTACTGTACGCGATGATTCGATGATTTGAGTCTTCTATTGTAATCGGACATTGCAATATTTCACCAATACGGTCGGCCAACCCTTCGAGAGAATCAAAGGAATCTTTAAAATTTTGAGAATGGTTCACTTCAAACTTCCCTTTCACAATATAAATATAATTAATTTTACCATATTTAGTTCACCTTTTGTGAAATTACACAAATCCAAATATTCATTTTTTGATTTTCGCACAACTTTAGACTCTTTTATTTTATGATATACTAAAAAAACTTCCAAATTATTTGATGAAAACGTTTACAAATCGGTAGTCAAAATAAAACTATTGTAGTAAACTAATTTCATAGTAATATTCAGTGAAATTGGCTACTCTTATTTGTAAAATGATTTTTCAGAATAAATGGAACTATTAATCTCTTGAAAACGCAAAATTAAAAATAATATTGTGGAATATTTTTAATTGCTAAAAGAGCAACACAAAAAATGAGCAATTTCACTATTTTAAGGGGTGGAACAAATGAACAACCAAGAACTTCAGCGTGGCCTTGAAGAAAGACATATTACATTAATGTCATTAGGTGCCTGTATCGGTGTAGGATTATTTCTTGGCTCAGCAAAAACAATTGAACTAGCAGGACCGGCTATATTGATTGCCTATGTTGTCGCTGGTGCGATTATGTTTGTTATTATGCGAGCACTTGGCGAAATGGCCATTCAAAACCCGGTTGCAGGATCTTTTAGCCGCTATGCAAAGGATTATCTAGGACCACTTGCTGGTTACATCACTGGATGGAATTATTGGTTTTTATGGGTTGTTACATGTATGGCTGAAATTACAGCTGTAGGCGTATATATGCACTTATGGTTCCCAAATGTACCTAAATGGATTTGGGCATTAGCTGCACTTGTAATTATGACACTTGTTAATTTAATCACTGTTAAAGCGTATGGAGAATTTGAATTTTGGTTTGCTTTAATTAAAATTGTAGCGATTATTGCGATGATCATTATTGGTCTATTAATTATTATATTCGGGTTTGGAAATGGTGGCGTTGCCACCGGAATTAGCAATCTATGGAGTCATGGTGGTTTTGCTCCGAATGGAATGAAAGGCATTTTATTATCGATGCAAATGGTTATGTTTGCTTACCTCGGCATTGAAATGCTTGGAGTAACAGCCGGTGAAGCGAAGAATCCGGAAAAAACGATTTCAAGAGCTGTAAATACTGTTTTCTGGCGTATCCTTATTTTCTATGTTGGTGCATTATTTGTCATCATGTCCATTTATCCGTGGAATGAAATTGGCACAGCCGGTAGTCCATTTGTTATGACATTTGAAAAAATCGGGATTCGTCAAGCAGCAGGAATCATCAACTTTGTAGTGCTTACAGCCGCACTTTCTAGTTGTAATAGCGGGATTTTTAGTACAGGCCGTATGTTATTTAATTTAGCCGAACAAAATCAAGCACCGGCATCGTTGAAAAAAGTAAATAAAGGCGGCGTACCGTCCTTAGCGATTATCCTTTCAGCCGCAGCTTTATTAATCGGGGTCATTCTTAATTATTTAGTACCAGAAAAAGTATTTGCCTGGGTTACAAGTATTTCTACATTCGGTGCTGTGTGGACATGGGCAATGATTTTACTTTCTCAACTTAAATTCAGAAAAAATATGTCTCCGGAAGAACGTGCGAATATCAAATTTAAAGCACCATTTTGGCCATACGGCAACTACATTGCACTCGCATTTCTAGTACTCGTAATCGTATTAATGGCCTTCTCAGAAGACACATGGATCGCCTTGGTCGTTGGACCAATATGGCTAATCCTATTAGTAGCCGTATACTACAGCAAAGGCATCAACAAACAAACAAAGAAAAACCCATAATAGCCAGCAACCTGTTAAAAACTGAATCTTGTTAAATACTGAACAAAGTGTCAGGTACCGTTTTGGTACTTGGCATTTTTTTTGCATTACTCCAATTCAATAATATTAGATAAACTATTGAAAAACGGCAAGGTTCAACCGATAATAAGACTAATAAAGACAATTTAATATATTATTAGACAAATGAATATATTAATAGATATTGGGGGGCACGATTGGATGAAAAAAATGGGGAAAGCGATTATACTTTCCACAAGTATATTGCTGGCTACACCTGTATTACCACTTACTCCGTTTACTGCCATTAAGGCGGAAGCAAGCAGTACGATTAAAATGAAAAAAACATCATTTCAAACGAAAGATCGCTTAAATCTTCGAAGTGGTGCAAGCACGAAGAATAAAGTAATTCTCACAATACCAAAAGGAAAAATCATTCAAGCCACAGAAAAAAAAGGCAGCTGGTATAAGGTTACTTATACATATAAGTCTAAAAACAAAAACATAACGAAAACAGGTTGGGTGAGCAGCGGATATTTAAAAGAATACTATCAATATAAAAAAATAAGCAAAACTTACTATTTTACGAAAAAAACATCTAAATTCTACACGAAGCCTGATACGAAGAAAAAAGCTGCTTTTACGGTAACTGCACATAACGGATTTCCCTCTACCCAAAAAGTGGTAAATAGTATTGGTGAGACATGGTACCGCATTTCTTATAAAGGAAAAACACTTTATGTTAAGAGTAATGATGTATCAAAACAATCCTTTACATCATTTTCACAAACGAAGTATATAGCAAATAAAACTACGTACTTATATCAATCCTATGGAAATGTCCAAAAGAAGTTAGTAACGATTCCAAAAGGAACGATTGTGCAAGCGAAAAAAAGAATTGGTGATTGGTACAGTATATCCTATAAAGGAAAAACTGGTTATTTCTATATAGGTGATTTCTCTAAGTATGATAAAATTACCTATCAAACTTCTAACACTGGTGTAACCTACTATATTACGAAACAAACATCTAAACTTTATTCAAAACCTGATACGAAGAGTAAACTAGTTTACTCCGTTTCCGCAAATAACGGATTTTCTTCCACCCAAAAAGTAGTCAATAGCTTAAAGGAAACGATGTATCGGGTTACGTATAAGGGAAAAACATTTTACGTGAACGGCAATGATGTAAGTAAAGCTACAACTACGTCAATTAATAAAACGGATTACAAAGCAAATAAAGACACCTATCTTTATCAATCCTTTGGTTTAAATCAAAAGAAGCTAATCACAATCCCAAAGGGAACGGTTATTTCTTCATCACTAAAATCAGGAGATTGGTATCGTACTAGTTACAAAGGATCAACAGGCTATGTTTTTATTAAGGATTTTTCAATAAATAATAATATCACTGTCAAAAAAATTGATGAAACCACATATGTTACGAACGATGCGCTGAATCTAAGAAAGTCATATGATGTTACATCTTCTATTGTAACAACCATTCCGAAATCAAAAATTGTTATTGCAAACTATAAAGCATCAAACGGTTGGTATAAAGTAAAATACGGAAAATCGACCGGCTATGTTAGTGGAAAATATTTAACGCAAGTTCGTACAGGGGACCCACTTACAAGCCATACAGGTTATCAATTTATCGACTTGAGAACAAAATCATCAGTAACAGCTACGCAAATTAATAATTATATTGCAAAATACGTGAAATTAACCGGAAAGAAAAGTATATTATCTGGAAAAGGACAAGCCTTTATCGATGCGGGAAATAAATATGGAGTGAACGCACTTTATCTTGCAGCCCATGCAATTCACGAAAGTGCATATGGTACATCGCTTCTTTCAGTAGGAAAAAATAATTTATTTGGCTTTGGTGCCTATGATGCCACACCATTTATTGCTGCATATAAATTTAAAAGTGTAAATGATTGTATCAACTATATTGCACAAGAAATGAAAGCAACATATTTGAATAAAAATAACTGGAAGTATAATGGTGCCTATCTCGGATACAGCACGAAAGACATGAACAATAAGCGAATCGATGAGAATAGCGGCGGAATGAACTTTTGGTATGCCAGTGATCCATATTGGGGACAAACGATTGCTAAACATATGCAGAATATATTACCTTATAAATCTAGTTACAGTAAGGCACCAATCAATACAAAAGTATATTCACAACCAGGTAAACCAGCAGGTAGCGACGTCTTTCCAGCTGGAATTCAAGCAATTATGAAAAAGGATTTAGATTTCCACAGTAAAAAAGGCGCAACAGACAAAGCGAAAACATTGAAAAAAGGAACAAAATTTACTTTACTTGAAAAAACAAATGACTTTTGGGTAAAAGTTAAAGTAGGTAAAACAACATATTGGACCAACTCTATTAAATTTGATGATTATAAAAAATATTTAGCTGTTCAAAATTTAGGAAGAGTCACCGTAGAAGACTTAAACGTACGCAGCTCTGCATCCACAAGCAGCAGTAAGATCCAAACATTAAAACAAAATTCATTTGTTCAAATCGTTCTAACAAAAGACGGAAAACCGACAATGGATAAAAATAAAACATGGTACAAAATAAAACTATCCAACGGCAAAACCGGATGGGTAAGCGCCTACTACATCAAACAAGAATTAAAATAGGTGTCAGGCACCATTTATTCACTTTTTGAATATTTATTCGATTTTTGCATAAAAGGTGTCAGGCACCAGGTGCCTGACACCTCTTTTACTCTATTCATTTGTAGAAATTTGTTTCACATAAATAGCTTGTGAAGAGATCTGTTTAATACATCCTTCTAAGTCCGTTTCTTTTAGCAGTCCTAAATTTAATGCTGACTTGATCTTTCCTTCATCTGGCTTTCTCTGAATCAGATCCATCATATTTAGTTCTTCCAACCTTTTTACCGTTTCATCCTGTTCAAATTTTTCCGATCTTCTAATTTGTCTTTGTAATTTATACCCACTGATGTTTAGCTCACCCTTCACATTTTTCCCTACAGCCACATCAAAATATTGATTAAATGCCTTCTTTAAATTCTCCAATTCTTTTTCAATCTCTTTTTTCTTCCGATTCAGGTCATCATACTGCACTACCATCTCTTTAGTAATAAAATAATCAACATTATTATTCAAATTAATCCCTCCACCCTCAATACTTCATCATATTGTGAAAGGCGCACATATATTCCTATTATTCATTTAGTTTTTTACGAATTTATGTTAAAATAATGATGTGAAATAAAATCACTTATAAGAAAGAAGGCACTTATTATGAAGGTAAAAGACTTCATGATCCGAGATGTAATTACAGTTAATGAAAACGATACAATTAAGCATTTACTGAATACGCTAGTTGATAACAAAATTGGTGGTGCGCCTATAGTGGATTCCGAAGGTAAACTAGTCGGAATGATAAGTGATGGAGATGTATTAAGAAGCATTCAATTAAAAGATACAGTGATATATGATTATTTTAGCTTAATGGCTTATACGTTTGAAAAAGGAAATCTTGAAAATGTGTTGACGGCTATTAAAGATCAACCATTAAAGAAAATAGCAAAGAAACGTGGGATTGTAACTGTAAAAGAAAATGATGAAATCGAAACAGCGTTAAAACTTTTGGGGAAACATCATTTTAAGAAAATTCCGGTTATTGATGATAATCATAAAGTTGTCGGTGTCATCAGCCGCGGTGACATTATTCGAACTATCCAGAAAAATATTATTGAAATATTATAAGAAAAGCGCCTTGATTATCGACGTAAAAGTCTTACGTGACTTTATCTGAAATTAAGGAAAGGCGAATCGATGTTAACTTATCTTAAGGACAGCAATAAAATGTTATACCATTCTACTAAAATAACAGCATGGGGAGCTCCCCATGCTGTTTTGTCTTAAAATGGCTTCAAAATCATCAATGCAATGATAATAAGAAAAATAAGGTTTTCGAGGTTTTCATATCGAAACAATTCCTTTGACAATCGTGTATATTGCTCAGGTATTTCTTCCCCTTCATATGAAGCTAATAATTCCTTAATCGGTTTCGATCTCGGAGATAAGACAAATGGCCCCATTGCTAGACCAATTAGAAAGAGAATCAAACTTGCTATATACCATCCCATTCGGAATAAATTTGGATTAAGCATGCCCATTAACAATCCCGTCACAAGTAAAAGTGTACCACCAATCATCACGATTATATGTAAATCTCTTCTAATTGCGAACGAATGCCGCACTTTCGTCATAGTATCCGCAGACTTCCCAATCCTCGTCAAAATAAAACCAGGTCCCATGCCTAAAATAGCAGAGAAAATATGTATAAACACAAGTATCTTATAAATTAACACGATCAATCCTCTCCATCATTCAACATTCATTTTAATTATACACGATTCCATCTACCATCTTAGTGACAATTTGGTTGAAATTAGAAGAGAACTATGGAAATGAAAGGGAAATTTTCTATCTCCCTTCACTCACCATCAGATGAATTAACCTATCCATGATATTCGGCCAATCTGACTCTGACATCTTTCCTGCCTACCTATTACCTAGGTACAAAGACCTCTTTTCACTCCATAAAACATTTCCTATACTATTTTTAGAGAAAAATGAAAGTTCACAAAACAAGATAGGAGATGGGGTTTTGTATAAAAAGTCACTTTTTTTCTTCTTCCTACTTTTCTGTATAATCGTTACGGGTTGCCAACAGAACGAGAAAACGAGTACGAAGAAGGAACCAACAAAAAAAGTTGAAGAAGCTAAAGAAAAGGAAAAGCTACCGGAAACACCAATTAGTATGATAGGGGAAGAAATTGAAAAAGAACCGGCAGGCGAATTGTTTCAGAAATATTCTCGCGCAAAAGAGTTAGCTACTAATGAAGAATACTCTCCTACCGTAGACGAAGCAATCAAAGAATACATACAAACCATGAAAAAAGTGGAGACAAAAGAATGGGACGCTCAGAAATGGGCGCAATCACTCATTACAAATTTTCGTTCGCAATACAGCGACACAATCCAACCGATGAAAGATTTTGAAGTGAAATATGATAAATTAACGCTACCGGATGGTCGTTTATTACAAGATGTAGATGAAGAAGAATTAAGTAAAAGTCCTGACAAGGTAAATGTCGCGATACTCCTTGATGCAAGTGGAAGTATGAACGCAAATGTTCCAGGTGGAAATAAAATGAAGCTAGCCAAGACGAGCTTGAAAAGCTTTTCGGAAAGCCTTCCGAAAAACACCAATGTCTCACTATCCGTATTTGGACATAAAGGAACCGGTGCTGACAAAGATAAAAAATTATCATGTAGCAGTGTTGAAACGGTTTATCCTTTAAAAAACTATTCAAAGGAAAAGTTTTCAAAAGCATTAAACCAATTTAAAGCAAGTGGCTGGACTCCGCTTGCCTCCGCTATCCAGAAAGCAACAAAACAATTGCTGCAGGCAAGTGATGAACATACGAAAAACTTTATCTATGTTGTTAGTGATGGAATCGAAACATGCGGCGGTAATCCCGTGAATGCTGCGAAAGACGCTAAGAAAGCGAAGATGGACGTACAAATTAACATTATCGGATTTGACGTCGATAATAAGGCCGATCGTCAACTAAAAGAGGTAGCTAAAGCCGGCGGTGGCGAATATACATCGGTAAAAAATAAACAACAACTAGACGATGAAATAACAAAGTCTTGGAAAGAAAGCATGGGAAAAACGACGTGGAGATTTTGGGTTGCTGGCAATCATAATAATATAAATTGGGATTCAGTCGGTATGTCCAATCAACTAAGAAAGCTTTTTAATAATCATATTACCTCCCGCAACCGTGAACTTGAGCGAATGAATGAAGCATTAAACCAATTACTAGAAGATAAAATAATTGATCTAGACACAAAATCTGCCACCTCAGATTTCCTATTTAAACGTCATGAAGCAATAAAAAATTACGCAGACACGATTCAAAATGAAAAACATACCGAAATTTTTGATACGGCTGAGCGATTGAAAAAAATAATTGATCGTATAACAAAAGATTTAGATTTATAAAAAAAAGAAACCAAGGATCGAAATTTAAAACGATCCTTGGTTTCTTTTTCCCGTTTCCGAAACTAATTTTCGGTCATCTGCAAATGGAGGCTGTTCTAACCATTTTTTCTTAATGAGTAATTTCCCAAATACCCCATAAAGTAACAAGTCATCAAATATGGCTTTCTCACAATGAAATGTGATATCAGCTCGAATACTTGTTACTATAGCACTGCCGTAATAGGAAATGGCAGCTGCAATTAAAAAGCCGGAATGAAACAACATTAATTTATCCGAAAAAGGAGAAATAGTTGATTTTACCACTTCTGGTTCAAGTGCACGAGGTGAATGCAAATCTTCTTTAAGCAATAAATTCGAGAAAACTCCAATATGTTTGTTTTTTCTATTTATACACTTGTTAATAAAATGATTGATTTCTTTATCTTTACATACTTGATTAAAAGCAAAAAAACACGCTTTTGCGATTAAGCTTTTTTGCAAATTAAAAAAGATATTTCCGCTCTCAATCGAATTCATCTTCCTTCGCTCACCTAATACATCTGTCACGTAGTTAAGACTATTTATAAATGAAACATTGCTTGGCGTTTCATAAAATGGAGGTTTATCATAAAGTTGTTTTGATTGCATAACATCAAATGATTTATTATAAAGGTCCATTGTATCTAGATTACACTGATAATAAAAATCTCTTATATCTTTTCGAATAGAAACACTAAAAGCAAGGTTATATGCCTGTGATCCATGCATGGTCATCGTGTGAATATAAAATATACTAAAAGCATCTGTAAATAATGGAGGCGCATGTAAATTAACATCTTCCTTAGTAAATCCTTTAGGAATTGGGAAATTTTCTTTATGAAATATATCTCTTATCTTTATTACATGATTCTCTGACATTTCCAGAGCTAATGTATAAATCTTATGTATTTCAGGGTCTTTAATAATTTGCAAAAAATATTTCGTCACACAAATTTGCATTGTCTCTCGAATATAATGTGTCCATAAATTAGATATTTCTGATGAGGTTAATCTTTCATTATTATCCGGCAACGGGGGACACCACCTAAATAATTTTGTCCTATTTTTATATTCACCAGGACTGCAGGATTTATGTAATTTTTATTTTCTTGTTAAAATTTTTTGAAATTTCTTTTATCTCATCTATCTTTTGGTTACAATAAAAAGGGATTAAATTTTATATTCTAGGAGTGGTGCAAATGTCAGTAGATGTTTATCTTAATTTTAATGGGAACTGTCGTGAGGCGGTAGAGTTTTATGCAAAGGTTTTTAATACAGAAGAACCGCGAATTATGACCTTTGGTGAAGCACCTCCTAATCCGGAATTTCCGCTGCAGGAAGAAGCCAAAAATCTTGTCATGCACGCACGACTATCGATTAGCGGAAGCAATGTGATGTTTTCCGATACGTTTCCCGGCACGCCTTTTGTCGTTGGAAACAATATAAGTCTTGCGATCGTAAGTCAAAACCAAGATGAAATTACATCGTATTATAATCAGTTAAAAGAAGGCGGAAAAGTCAACATGGAGCTCCAAGAAACTTTTTGGAGTAAATGCTATGGACAAGTTGTTGATAAATTTGGCGTTGAATGGCAATTAAGCTATGATAATGGGGAATCAGGTTGGTGAATTTATGGGAAAAGCGCAAGTGCCTTGCTCATCGACGTAAAAGACTTACGGGACTTTGACTGAGATAAAGGAAACGCGGGTGATGCAAGGCGAATCGATGTTGACTTATCGTAGGGAAAAGTCCTGAAGTTTTCTAGTCGATAGGCGCTGGAGCTAGACAAAGCAGATACTTTTTAAGAACTGTAATTCCAAACAAATTTATACTTTCTCACTTTATAAAAAGAACAGGAAATGAACGTCAATAGACATTCATTTCCTGATTTTTCTTATCCGCTCATTTACCTAGAACCTCGTCCGGATCAACTAATCCAGCAAAAGTCCAAGTTTTCCCCATGTCTTTAGTTGTAAATTTTGCGAGGACATTTCCTCCTAAATAATCCCCGTTTGGTCCTTGATTAACGAGGAGTGTTCCTTTATTCCCGTTAAAAATCGGGGTTTCAGCTACGGTGAATATCCCTTTGTATTCTTTTGGAATCGGAACTTTTACTTCCTTCCACGTTTTTCCCCCATCAGCCGTACGATAGAGGCAAGGTCTTGGTGGCTCGTTTTCGAAGTTGATTGATCCGAATGATACGAAACCAAGTTCATCATTGATTAACCCTCCGTCCGTAACAAGTGATGTTACGCCAGCAACTGAACCAGCTTCTTTCCAAGAATGACCACCATCATTCGTTTTAAACAGATAATTCCCTTCACTGGCCATCGTGCGATATCCGGTGGCAATTAAATATCCATGTTGATCTGAAGTAAAACCTAACAAACGCATCCGAGCTCCCTGTATTTTATCTGTTATGTTTACTTCGTCCCAAGAGTTCCCTTGATTTTCTGATATCAAAAGTTGCAGACCCCGGCGCCCGCCTATCACAAAAGCAGTTCTTTTTGAATGAATAACATAGCTTCCTTTGATAAGTTCATTTTTTGGCCCATTATAATCGCCTTCGAATAATCGATCTACCTCAATTGGTACATCAATCCAATCCTTTCCGTTGTTATACGTAACTTTTAATGTATCATCAACAATTTCATATCGACTATTTTCATCAGTTTTTATACCAGCTTCTTTTTTATAGCTATCCATATCTTGCATTGGAGGTAAACCAATTAGTTTATCCGATGATTTTTCAAAACTTTCTAATGTATATGTTTGATCGGATTGTTTCTTAATCTTCAACTTCCAAACTAATCCATCAATTAATCCATTCTTTTGCGGTTTCCAACTTGTCGTTTGAACGCCTTCACCTAGCTGAAGTTGAAAAACAGCAGCAACGACAAACTCTTTATCTTTTTCCTCTAATAAATGAAATCTATTAAAATAAGCGCCCGCAAGTTGTCCACTTGTTTTAAACTTCTCCATTAAATCAAACCATAGGCGATAGGCAATGGTTTCTTTTTTTGTATCACCCTCAATGATTTTCTTAGTCATTGGTAATTGATTTTTAAAATCTTGTTCATTCAAAGTCACCACCTTTTTTTCGATGGAAGGTTTTTTGTTTTTTTCTCCACCTTTCCACATATAAATGGATATTATAACCGCTCCTATTAGTAAAATAGTGGCCAATAACACTATTTTGTTTGTGAACAATTTCATATAAAACAACATCCTTTTTGCTTTTAACATTTAATTTTGTAAATATTATAACATTCATACGGGACAATGAATCGAATCCAACAGCACAACTTTCACCTTATTTAAACAGTGGCCCGTTCCTTTCCGCTGCAGGAGCTTGCTTTCCGAAGGGAGGAGCCTCTATTATATAAAGATGACCATTTTCACATTATAATAGATTAGTATTAATACATATTAACAAGTATTTACTTCGACAAGAAAGGAGAATACAGCGATGGATGCTTATGTACTTTTGATTGTAGCCATTATAAGTGAAGTATTTGGAAGTTCGATGCTTAAAGCCACAAATGGATTTAAAAACTTTTTCCCGTCTTTAGGAGTTGTTGCAGGATACGGAGTGGCATTCTTTAGTTTATCAATTTCGCTCAAAACACTTTCGCTCGGAATGGCTTATGCAATATGGGCGGGATTAGGTACTGCACTTACTGCACTAGTGGGTGTGATAATCTATAAAGAAAAGTTTAATGGTAAAAAGTTTTTCGGTTTAACATTAATTATAGGTGGAGTCATATTTTTAAATTATGGGGGAGCTCATTGAATGTAAGAAAGGAGAATACATATGAAGGCTTATATTTTTTTAACAATTTCTATTATTGGAGAGGTTTTTGCTACTGCCATGCTTAAGATGTCTGAAGGGTTTACAAACTTTCTTCCCTCTCTAGCAGTAATTGTTGGTTATGGACTTTCATTTTATTTCATATCTCTAGCCCTCAAAACGATACCGCTAAGTTTAGCTTATGCTATTTGGTCTGGGGTAGGAACTGCATTAACAGCTCTAATTGGGATATTTATATGGGATGAGCTTTTTAGCACACTTAAGTTAGCTGGAATACTATTAATTATTGGTGGCGTTGTATTACTAAATTTTTCAGATGCGAAAATCCAAGAGAAGAAACCTGCAAACTAAGGGTCAATGGACAAAGTTCCACTGTCCTTCTTATGATGTTTTTTTTATTCATTAATTATGATTCATTCAGTTACAAGTGTTCTCTTTGAAAAAAATGTAATCCATTACACCCTACTAACATGAACGAATAGTCTGCTCGTGCGGGTGAACATGGGAAAGGGTTTGCAGTTGTAGCAAATGAAGTGAGAAAACTAGCTGAACAATCAAAGGATTCGGCGGATCAGAAAGCTGAATTAATTAATAATATCCAACTAGAAACAACACATGCTGTTGACGTAATGGATAAAGGGACTATTGAGGTTAAAGAAGGATTAGTAGTTGTACACGAAGCGGAAGAAGGTTTTAAAAAGATTCTAACGTCAATTGAACAAGTAACCGCTCAAATTCAAGAAGCAACAGCAGTTTCCGAAGAAATGTCTGCTAGTGTAGAACAAGTCAATTCCTCTATTGAGGAAATTGCTAGGATTGCACAAGTATCTGCAACCAATACACAATCCGTGGCATCCGCTTCAGAGGAGCAGTTAGCATCCATGGAGGAAGTCGCCGCTTCTACATTGGCCTTATCCAAAATGGCGGAGGAGCTGCAGCTTCATGTGAAGGAATTCAAAGTTTAATAGGAGTAAGAAATTTTTTTTAAAAACATCCTGTTTCACACTTAAAAGTGGAACAGGATGTTTTTTCATTATCTAACACTGTCACACATCCCTTTGATCCAGCTACCAAGGCTTGTTATATCCTATCGTTCTTACACTAGCGATTCTTACTCAAACTCCTTCTCAAAACAATTGCATTCATGAACCCTTTTAAATCGTTTCTTTATCTTTTCTTTATCTTTACCAACATAGTGAGCGAAGGTTTGAACAGGGTACAAATCTGATAGCTCTGATTTTATTACACCATTCAGCTCTGCCTCACCATCAATATACACGTGCAAATATGAATCCACTTTTGAAAATTGGTTGTTTCTATACCAATTATTTACCCATTCATCATCTCTCGTCCATGCCTCTAGACGGTTTAACCCCTTCTCTTTCGCTATTTTCTCAGCTTCAGATAATAGTTGACTCCCAACCCCTCTTCTTCGATGATCAGGGTGAACCGCAATGTGCCAAATCATTCCTCCTAGTCCTTGTCCCCTTGAACAGACTGTTCTTTCTTCCACTTCATATTCAATATCTATTAATCCAATCACTTGATGATCCTCTACAGCTACTAGTTCAATTGCAGGATTTACGTATTTTTCCTTTTCCCTTAAAACATTGTCATAATATGCAGTATCCAAAAAGGATAATACCCTACAATGAACCCACTCCATTTCATCTTCCTGATTGTAAGCTCTAATATCCATATTTCCCTCCCATTCATTTATGCCGTTTCTGCCTTTTTCGGTACCATAGGCGCGGAGGACGCCTGGCTTTCGGGCCGCTTTCTCCTTTTCCGGTACCATAGACACGGAGGACGCCTGGCTTTCGGGCCGCTTTCTCCTTTTCCGGTATCATAGACACGGAGGACGCCTGGCTTTCGGGCCGCTCTCCTTTTCCGGTATCTTAGACACGGAGGACGCCTGGCTTTCGGGCCGCTTCTACCTTTTCCAGTACCATAGACGCGGTAACGGATTGGCTTTCGGGCCGCTTCCGAATATTCCGATACTATTAACGTAGAGGCGGATTGGCTATCAGATCACTTCAAGCTCATCATAGGACATTCACCAACCCTTATGCTTACATAAAGAAGTTATGTGTGCAAGATGATGTTGACCATGCCACGCATAAATGCCTATATTTTCACGAACCGATACTTCGCCAGATTCTGGGTGTATAAATGTCTTTTTCATATCATCATGGCTTAAGCTATGTAAAAGTTTGACCCAACGTTTGTGTAAGGATTCAAGAAGAGATGAAGAAATATCAATTGGTGAATTGTAATCCGGAAGCTCTGCCCATTTTGTTTCTTCATACGGCTTGATAACTGGGTTTTCTTCTGTTATCGCTAATTTAAAACGAACATATGCATTCATATGGCTATCTGCAAGATGATGAACAACTTGGCGAATGGTCCATCCCCCTGAACGATAAGGCGTATTAAGTTGTTCATTATCCAAGTTTTTTACAGCCCCTCGTAATAAAATTGGTAAACCTTCAATTTCATTTATCCAACCGGCAATCATTTGGTCAGTAATCTCACCATCATATTGAAATGTTCCAATGGGATACTTTTCATTCATCATTTATTCCTCCTTAAGTTAAAAGTAATAACAGGTACTATAAAAGACGCCCTTATAAGAGCGTCTCATCATTAGAACATATGTTCTTTTTCCTGTGTTCTTCAAAATAAAAAGTCCGTCCCTTTAATTTTCATACTATTAGTATAAATCAAATAAATTTATAAGTCTATATTTATATAAAAAGTTCTTTTATATTTTAATAACCAGCTGGGAAATCGTGTTAATCACATTGGTATGATTAAGAGAGAGGGTATGATGAGTTCCGTTAGAGTCAAACAAAGGGAACATGGGTTAACATTTTTTCAACTTTTTAAAAAGTCACCTCATTTTACATCCTTGTTACTTGGGCAAATTTTTTCATATCTAGGTAGCTCGATTACAAATGTAATCATGCCTATTGTGGTTTTGCAAGAGACAAAATCGGCAGCCACGATGGGAACGGTTATGGCAGTTTATATGGTACCGTTTATTTTGCTCCTGCCATTTTCCGGCGTACTCGTTGATAAAATGAATAAAGTAAAACCATGTTATTGGAATAGCTTCAAAGAATAGAAGTTATAATTTACTGAACCAAGTCCTCATTCATATAGTAAAATAACAGATAGTAATCATCTTTTTCATAATCAATATTTAAAGTAACAGAGAGGGGAGATCACCCTTGCCGGATTGGTCATATCAAACGATATTTAAACCGATTCTTCAAAAGCTTCCACCTTCCTTTAGTCGGGAATTTATTCACCATGGGATGAGCATAGTATCATCGACAACCATTGGTGAAAGATTTATAGAATTTCTTGGCCACATGGCACCTTCTAAAAAACTAGAGAAGCAGATATGTGGGGTTCAGTTTCCTTCTCCTGTTGGACTAAGTGGCAAAATTGATCCGAAATTATCCGGAATAAAAGCTTTCCAAAATCTCGGTTTTGGTTTTATGGAAATTGGCCCAGTTTCAATTCTTGGTTCATCAGAGAAAGAAGAACTTCGAATTGACCACAAGCAGGAACAAATTTTGGGATATAGCGAAAGGATACCGCTATCAAAAGTCAAAGAGAAACTCGCCTCTTTGAAAAAAAAGAAAGTACCATTTTTTATAAAAGTAGAGGGAACGCTTCAAGAATCAAAGCAGATTTGTGAAGAGCTCGATCCTTTTAGTGATGGATTCATTATAAACAGTCATACTTTTCATTCGGTTAATGAATACATTTTTTTTCGTGAGCAAATAAATAAACCTATTTTATTAGCTTATTCAGCCGAGAGTTTTACTGACAGTAATAACCTAGAAAACTATCATGCAGATGGAATATTAATTGAAGAAAGCCATTCACTTGATAGGCTTCAGCATGCACTTATTGCTATAAGGAAAGTACATAAGGATATACCCATTATCACTTCGGGTGGAGTAAGAGAGCCAGCAGATGCTATTAGATTATTCGATAGTGGAGCTTCCCTTATTTTGTTAGGATTTGAATACGTGTTTACCGGACCTGGTCTCCCAAAGAGGATTAATGAGGATTTTGAGAATAGATTCTCGAAGGAACCAGTAAAAGTTGAAGGATGGATTTGGTATTGGTTGTTCGGTTTGGCGATCACAGTAGCTGGTTTTATTGCTCTGCTTTTTAGTATGACAAGGATTATTCTTCCATATGATGAATCTTTTTTAGAAATCTTTAGAAATGATATTCTACGTTTCAATCCTGCCATTTTATACTTTATGGCACATGACCGGATGACACTTTCAGGAACGATGATTTCAGGTGGATTTATTTACATGCAGCTTTCAAGGCATGGAATCAGATATGGTATTCATTGGGCAAGAAAAGCAGTAAATATAGCAGGGCTGGTTGGTTTTCTTGGTATTTTCTTATTTATCGGTTACGGTTACTTCGATTGGCTTCATGGATTGTTTTGGCTTATATTATTACCTTTATTTATTATTGGATATGTGAAATCAAGAAATGCAACAGGAGCACCAAAAAGTACTAACCTTTTCAATCATCGATACTGGAAGTTGAGTTTAATCGGTCAACAAGCCTTTGTCCTATTAGGCGCTTCATTAACTCTTGGCGGTGTTGTCATTTCTTTCATTGGTGCATCAAGTGTCTTTGTACCAACGGATCTTACCTACCTATGTCTATCTCCAGAGGCACTTAGTGAATTTAATGAACGCTTAATCCCTGTTATTGCGCATGACCGTGCCGGATTTGGAAGTGCCCTATTAAGTGTAGGTTTACTCGTATTGATGCTTGCCTTATGGGGAATTCGCGAAGGAGAAAGATGGGTTTGGTGGACCTTCACAATTGGTGCCATTCCTGCTTTTTTAGCGGGAATTGTCACTCATTTTATTATCGCATATACTGATTTTGTTCACTTATTACCTGCCTATTTTGCAGTATTTCTATACTTAGTAGGTGTCATTTGTACAGCACCATTTTTATTACTTACAGCTATTGTACTAAAAAAGTTTTGAAAGTAAATGAATTTGTACTCGAGTTAGGAAAGTTACTATCATTCATAATAAAGAAATCAATTTCATCTTCGGCGACGAGGAGCTGCATTTTTAGATTGCGAAAATCGTTTAAACAGAAGTTCTGCCAAAGACACCTCAGCCTTTTCTTCAAAAACGTTTTCTTGCCATCTTTGATATAAATATATGATGGGCACAGTGATGGCAATCATAATGAAGAGCCCAAAATTGGACATACTGTTCATCGTATAAAGCCCTACTTTCTGAAAGATAAAAGGACTTATAATAAGAGCTTGAATTAAATCGATAACCCAATTTACAATAAGGAAAAGCCAAAAATTCGGATAGGTAAAATAAAACATATAAATGGTCGTTACAATCAGAAATCCATATACAAAAGATGAAATATTGGTGAGAAAGAATACATTGCTTGTTTCGTGAACATCCCACCAATTCCAAACTTCAGCCATTTGAAAAAGAATTGTATATAAAACAGCCATGAATAGAGATACTGGCATAAAACGCTTTACACGTTTCGTATCTAAGGGGAGCAATAAAAACCAAGGAGCTAAAAATAAAATCCATGAGACAATCTGACCCATTCGATATACCTCCAATTAAAAATACCTAATTGATATTGTACCCTCTTTTTCGGTAGATAATCGTTCGTCCGCGAAGTAGGATAACTGAGATATAATTAATCCGATGATCTGCTTAGAAGCCAACACAATTGCCTCTTTATTTGAAAAAACAATGGTATCTTTCACTCAAAACAAAGTAAAATGAACATGTAGCGAATCAATTATGAAAAGGGGCGTTCCATATGATTATTGTAACAACAGAGAAAATTGCTAATCATAAAGTTACTGAAGTGAAAGGTCCAGTATTTGGGTTAACCGTTAGAGCAAGGGGGATCGGCAAAGATATCGTTGCTTCGTTGAAAGGTCTTGTAGGCGGAGAAATTAATCAGTATACGGAAATGCTGGAGGATGCCAGAAAGCAAGCGATTGATCGCATGGTAGAAAACGCCAGAGCAATGGGTGCCAACGCGATCATTATGATGCGCTTTGATTCTGGTGAAATCGGCCAAAACATGAGTGAAATCGTTGCTTATGGAACAGCCGTTATTGTAGAAGAAGAATAAGATGATGGAATGGATTTTCGGCTTTTACGGTATTCAATTCATTGTTCTCCTTATTTTAATCTTCGGATCTTGGTTCATTTGGGATCGTCGCTTCAAAACAAAGCACGGTAAACAAGTACCTAAAGGATTCATTCGGACAAATGAAGTTTCAATCGACCCAACCACAAAGAAACGATTAGTCGTTTATTTTAATCCGGATACTGGAGAACGATTTTATAAAGAAGAATAAAGATCAAGAAGGCTGCCGGAAATTATCGGCAGCCTAAGTAGGGAATTACTTGTAAACCCTATTTTTCATTATCTGAATCAGCGATTTTTTCATCAATAGTTATTTTTTCGTCTTTCCACCAAATGGCCTCTTGTGGATTCTCTAAAATATCTGCAATTTCATGTTTTTCTTCTACTGCTGGAGCAGAACCTCGCAGCGCTTTCCCTGTTGTTTCCTTTACAAAAATCATTGTCAAAATACCAATTAAGCAAGCAGCCATAATATAATAAGCTGGAACCATTGGGTTACCAGTCACTTTTATAAGCCACGCCATAACCAATGGTGTTGTTCCGCCAAATAAGGAAACCGAAATATTAAAAGTAACGGCTAGCGCAACATATCTTACTTCTGTAAAAAATAAGGAAGGCAGCATGGACGGCATGGTTCCTTCAAATGTAGCTAAAAGAATTGCTAATATCATTAGTCCAAAAAACACCGTCGTGTAACTTCCACTTCCAATCATCTTGAATGCTGGGATGGACAGAATAACTATGCCTATTAATCCACTTAAAATAATACGTTTATTCCCAACCCGGTCACTAATATAGCCCATGAATAAAACGATTGGAATCATGATAAACATAATAATCAAAATGAACAAAAGACCAACTGTTTCACCATAACCTAGCACAACATTTAAATAAGATGGCATATATGATAGCAACATGTAATCGACAACATTAAAAAATAAAACTAAAACTACCCCTTTAAGCAGTTGCGGCCAATGATATACAAAAACTTTTTTTATTAAGCCTTTTTCTTTTTCTTTGTCTTTCCCTTCATTCATTGCTTCAAAGACAGGTGATTCCTCTAAATTATTTCTCAAATAAAGACCGATTAGTCCCATCGGAGCAGCAATAAAAAACGGAATGCGCCATCCCCAATCAAGCATTTTATCCGGTCCGAGTGTATAACTCAGAATCGTCACAATTGCGGATCCACCGATATATCCAGCTAATGTTCCCACTTCTAAACCACTTGAAAAAAAACCTCTTTTTTTATCTGGAGAAGATTCGGCGATAAATGTCATGGCACCTGAATATTCACCACCCGCGGAAAATCCCTGAACCAGTCTGGCCAAAAGCAAAAGTATTGGAGCCCAATTTCCAATCTTTGCATAGCTCGGTATCAAACCCATACATAGAGTAGAAAAAGACATTAACACTAAAGTGATCGTTAATATCTTTTTTCTTCCTAACTTATCACCCAACATACCAAAAAACATCCCGCCAATAGGACGAACGAGAAATGCTACAGCAAAAGTAGCAAACGAAAACACTAATTGTAGCGACCCGGCTGTGCCCGAAAAAAATACCTTTCCTATCGTTACGGCTAAATAAGAGTAAATTCCAAAATCAAACCACTCCATCGCATTTCCAAGGGCAGTAGCCACCACCGCTTTTTTAGCCGCTTTTGTATCAACAACCGTAATATCATCTTTTTTTAGTTTTCTTTTAGGACTTTTTTTACCCCCAGAAATTTTGTCCAATTGCTTCACCTATATTCTTATTAAAAATTATCATTTAATGTTATTTTGAACTGACTTCTTTATTTCTATTCCGATTGGTTTTCTGCTACACTCATACCGTACATTAACAATATTTTCGGGTTCGCCCATATCAAAGCCGCTAAAGGTAATTGGTGGAATTATCTTAAAAAATTAGAAGAAGGTCAAAAAAGGGTAAAATCGAAGCATTAACATTCTCTGCAGATAAGAATGTTGATTTTGCTTTAAGAATTAGTGTTACATTAATTATAAATATTACCAACTTTATGGTCAAATTTGGTGCTTTGCTTTATTCCATTCACTTCTTTTGTTTAATTTCTTTTTGTTAAAATATTTTCCTAGTAGTTTTATATGGAAAAAGTGTGTAGTGGCTTCTTATTGGTCAAATAAAGTAAAGAAAAAAAGAGGCTTCCAAAAAGTTTAGCAACTTAATGAAATACCTTCTTAAAAAGCTTAATATTTAGTTAAAAGACTACACGGAAAACGGAGCAATCTCAATATCCATACTTTCAAGCTTTTGTTTTATCGTTCTAATCATGTCTAAAGCAGTCGGAGTATCACCATGGACGCAAATCGTTTCTCCTTGCACTTCCATTTCCTCACCATCAAAGGTTGTCACTTTTCCTTCTGTCACCATTTTTAATACTCTCTCTGCAACAATGTCTGGATCAGTAATGACAGCACCTTTTTGTTTTCTTGATACTAACGAAAAATCGCTATTGTATTCTCGATCAGCAAACAATTCTAAAATAAAAGGTAATCCTTTTTCTTTTGCTACCAAATGTAATTGAGAGTTAGGCTTAACCATGATAGGTAGATCTGGTTTAACGGCAAGTACTGCATCCACTATATTTGTAGCCATTTCTTTATCTGAATCTGCCATATTATTCATATTTCCGTGCGGTTTTACATGCCGAAGTGGTGTTTCATGTTTTTGACAAAATATATCGAGTGCACCAATTTGATAAATAATCAAATTCATTAAGTCTTTTCTTGACATGTCGATATTTCGTCGCCCAAACCCAGCTAAATCTTGAAATCCCGGATGTGCCCCGACACCAACACCATATTTTTTGGCCATCGCTACTGTATGATCCATCGTGTTAGGATCTCCGCCATGGAACCCGCAGGCAACATTTACAGAAGAGATTAATTTTATCACTTCATCATCGAAACCAAGTTTATAAACCCCAAAACTTTCTCCCATATCACAATTCAAATCAATGGTTTTTCTCATTTTACACTCTCCTAAAAAATCAATTATAAGAATACGACTTTAATATTAAAAAATCATGTTCCATTTCTTTTAATAAATCATGTGCATCTTCAATTGTAATTTTTTCGAATGTTATACTGTCTCCCGGCTTCACTTGAGCTAATTTCGGTAGATCTACCGTGATTACTCCCCCTATTTTCGTATACCCGCCTACACTTTGCCTTCCGACTAAAAATATAATTGGCTGTCCATTTTTAGGAACTTGAATGGCTCCGAAAAATATCCCCTCAGACGTGATATCCGCCCCTCCTATATGCTCTATTACAGGTCCCTCTAGTCTGCAGCCCATTCGGTTCACATCTTTGGTTGCCTTATACGTAAAGGAAAAGAATGTATCTATCGCTTTTTTTGAAAAAGCTTCCTCTTGAGGACCAAGTATGACTCTCAGGTGAAATGAATTAGTGTAAGTAGGGATTAAATATTCAGGAAGACGACGCCTAATCCCTTGAAACTGGCTAAGTGGCTGCTCGTTAAAAGGAATAATATCACCTTTTTTAAGTGCTCTTCCTTCTATTCCGCCAATTTTTCCAATTGTATCGGTGGATCTACTGCCTAATATCTCTGGAACAGTAATTCCACCTAGTACACTGATATATGCTCTACAACCGGACTTGCATCCGGCAAAATGAATAATATCTCCAATATTTACTTTCACGGAGCACCACATGGGGGAAGGAACTCCGTTAATTGTAAAAGTAAGGTCCCCTCCTGTCACCGCTATAACGGTCTGCTTTAATGATTTCATTTTTAATCCCATGAGAGTTACCTCTAATACTGCCGAAGATTCCGGGTTTCCCACTAAAATATTGGCTATCCTATGAGAGTAATGATCGGCGGATCCAGATACAGCCAGCCCATATTTTTGGTATCCTGATCTCCCTAAATCTTGAACGGTTGTAAATACGCCTGGGTGAATGACTTCAAAAATAACAAATTCCTCCTTTCCCTGAACTGGTGTCTATTCAATTTTTAATTACAGGAATATATTTTCCATCTTCAACTTGTTCTTTTATTTCATTAAATTCGTCGATCTGTATTTCTTTAAAAGTCACTTTATCGCCCGCATGTAGTAAAAATGGCTGGTTTGCCTGCCAATCATATAAGCGTATCGGAGTTTGTCCAATTAATCTCCATCCTCCCGGACTTTCAACAGGATAAATACCCGTTTGATTATTTGCAATCCCTACACTCCCAGAAGGAATTGAAATCCGGGGATTTTCTAAACGAGGAGTAGCGATTCTTTTTGACATACCTCCCATAAAAGGAAAGCCAGGTGTAAACCCTATAAAATAAACTAAATAGCTGGCTGCACTATGAATAGAAATAACTTCTTTTGGTGATAGATTGTTATAAGTAGCCACACTTTCCAGATCAGGTCCATGTTCCCCACCATATAGAACAGGAATTTCAATATGTCTTCTTTTTTCATATTTATTACTGTCATTATTGGTTTCTAAATATTTGAGCAGCTCGACAGCTTGTTGGTAAGACAGTCGTAAAGGATTGTATTGAACGAGTATTGAACGGTAGCCGATAATAACTTCGCCAAAACCCTCTTCCGCCTTGTCTTCAATAAGTTTTGATAAATGGATGATCCGTTTATTTGTTTTTTCATCGATACCTGCATCGAGTTCCATCAAGATCGCTGAATCTCCAGCAGCTTTATATCTAAAATCCAATTTCATCAATCCCTTAAAAGGTACTCTTAAAGATTATTAATCTTCTTTATGATATTTAACATCCACAAATTTTAATGCAATTAACGCTATTACTGCTGCAATTATAATATATCCACTAATGGCGTATCCGGTATCAAATTTATTAAGAAGATAGGTAGAAATCAATGGAGCTACTCCTCCACCAATCAAACCTCTAAACATAAAAGTAATAGCTGATCCACTAAATCTAAGATGTGCCGGGAAACTAGCGGCAATAACCGGAGCCAACGGTGCCCACATAATAGAGTGAATGATAAATGCTATAATAATGGCCAAGAAAATTAATCCTGTACTTTTAGTATTTAGTAAATAAAAATACGGCAAAGCCCATAAAATAAGTAGTATATTACCAAATCCAAGTATTTTTTTTGGACTTATTTTATCGCTTAAATATCCAAATAAAGAGATTGCGAATACGGCTATAACTGCACCTACAAGTGTTGCATTAACAAAAATTGATTTATCTAAGCCTAAAAATTTTATTCCGTAGGTCGTCGTATAGAAAGCAAACACTCCAAATGCAATATCACTACTAACATTTGAAAATACTCCGGATATTACCTGTTTAGGATAATGCTTAAACACGGAAACAAAAGGTAATTTAGGTAACTCCTTTTCTTCGAGCGCTTTTTTAAACGAAGGAGTTTCTAGCAAATTGAATCTAATCACTAATCCAATAATTACCAAAAATATACTTAAAATAAATGGTACTCGCCAACCCCATGTTTGAAAACTATCGCCGGAAACTGTAATAAAAAGAGAAGTTACTGCTGTTCCTAGTATCAATCCCAGAGGAACTCCAATCTGAGGCAAAGCGGCCATAAAGCCTCTATTTTTCTTAGTTCCCCATTCCATTGAAATCAAAACTGAACCCGGCCATTCTCCTCCAATAGCAATTCCTTGTAAAAATCTAAGTACTGTAACGATAATAGGTGCCCATAATCCAATTTGATTATAACCAGGTAGTAAACCTACAAGAAGCGTCATGACCCCCATTAAAATTAAAGTGGCTACTAAAGAAACTTTTCTACCGATTTTATCGCCCAAATGTCCAAATAGAATTCCACCGATTGGTCTTGCAACATAACCAACCGCATAAGTTGAAAAAGTTAGTAGCGTTGCTACATATGGATCTTGTTCCGGAAAAAATAATTGCGGAAATATAATTGCAGCCATTGTTCCGTAAAGAAAGAAATCATACCATTCTATCGTTGATCCTAATACACTTGAAATCCCAGCAATTTTTTGCTGCTTGCTGCGATCAATTTGTGTATCATTCGCAGTGTTATGAACTGTATTCTCCCTAATTTTATTCATTAACTTTCCCCCTCGAATTAACAAAATTTTAAATGTTATAAACCTTGCTTATACAAATTAGGTACGCGACTAGAGAATACGGGTACTTTTTGGCGAACTTCCAATGTTTCTTCAATATTAATTGAAATATATAGCGTTTCTTCAACTGTTGTTGATCCTTCTATCAATGTATCTCCCGATGGATTAACGACCATGGAGTTGCCAGCAAAAGTAGTGGATTGATACGAGCCTACGTTGTTGCAGGAAACAACAAATAATTGATTTTCGATCGCGCGTGTAATTTGAATGTTTCTCCAATGGTTAAGTCGTTCTATAGGCCATTCTGCGACGATAAACAATACTTCGGCTCCTTCTAATGCAAGTGGACGGATAACTTCCGGAAAACGTAAGTCATAGCAAATGATAAGTCCCATCTTAATTCCATCAAGTTCGAAAACTTCAGGTACGATTCGCCCCCCCTCTAAATACTTCGGCTCGTTTAGCATCGGGACCAAATGGACTTTATCATATTGATAAATCGCTTCTCCTTGTCGGTTTATTACAACCGCTGTGTTAAAGATCTTTCCATTGACCTTATTTGCAAAAGAGCCGCCAATAATATTGATGTTAAAAGTTTGGGCCATCGTTTGAAGGAAAGGTATAATCGTTTGGCCGTTATCGTCTGCATAATGATGAATGTCCTCCAAAGTGTAGGAGGTAGTCCACATTTCAGGTAATACAATGACGTCCGGACCGGAGTTTTTCACTTCCTTTTCAATCCATGCACGTACTTTTTTCATATTTTCCATTGGATTACCAGGGATGATTTCCATTTGGTAAATTGAAATTTTCATCTCTTACGCCTCCAAATCTAAGCGGGTAATAGCATATTCCGCATGTATTTCATCATTTCTTACATTGTCAATGAATGCCATTTTAAATCCGCTACCATATTTAAATCCTTCTAATAGTGGTACAGTTCCCGAGAAGATGACGCAATTTCTCATAGAAATGTTCTTCTTATTGAGAAAAGCTTTTATATCATCCAAAGGAATAATTGCGTCAATCTTCGCCATTTGGTAATCCTGCCAATGACCGTCTATATAAACTTGTGAAGTTAATATAAGGTCATCCCAGTGATCAATTACGTCGTTAAGCTTCCATGCCTTATGAGCAAGCGGTTTATCGCAAATTTGTTTTGATTGGTTAATATCAATGGTTTCCAGTGATCGGTCTGTATGATCGCTGCCTACAGTAATGTATACATCATCATCTGAATCTCCGAATATTAGAACAATTTCCGCTTCACCACTTGATTCTCCACCAAGTACTTCAATTTCCTCAGTTTGATTAAGACTATTTCTGCGAACTGGATAGAGTGTCGGGATTTCTGCCGGACGTGGTACGCCGATTTTTTCTAGTTCATCAATATGCTCCATTGTTTTTTCTATATTGCGACCGGCATACCCTATACAATAAACAGAGTTTATAGTAATCTCTTTATCTTCGTTATTAATAGTTAACGGTAATGTTATCGTTTTCAATTTACTCCCCCTCTTCGGAAACGCTTTCATTAGTTTCATTTAGACTTGATAAAATAGCTGTTCGAGTATGCTCGATATGCTCTAATGCAGCCTTTTTTGCTTTTTCTACTTCTTTATTTTTTAGACAATCAATGATTCGCGCATGCTCTTTTAATGTTTGTTCCTTTCGATTAGGTAAATTCACCGCACTAACACCAAACCACCTTATTTGTTCACTTATCGTATTCATTAAATATACAAGACGGCCATTTCCACTCAATTCAGAAAGGTAAATATGAAAATCTTTATCTACTGATATGAATTGTCCATTATCTTCCACCTGACCAAGCTGTTTTACGTAAATTTCATTTAGCTGTTCAATGTCCCTCTCTTTAATGATCGGGATAATCAGTTCGATAATTAGACTTTCAAGTGCTTTTCTAATTTGAATCACTTCTTCAACATCCGAAATTGTAATTTGACTAACGAATGTCCCTTTTCTCGGTATAGACTTCACCCAACCTTCCATCTCCAATAGTAGAATAGCTTCTCTTACAGGGGTTCGACTAATTTCTAAGCTTTCGCCTAAGTCCCTTTCAAATAAAGCGCTTCCCGGAGGAATCTTTTGTAAAATGATTGCATTTTTAATTCCTTCATATGCTTGTTGCTTCAGAGAAGGAGCCTGCTGTACTTTAAATAGGCTCATCCTATATCTCCCTCCCATTCTGGCATGTGGCATGCCAGTTATATTTACAGTTTATTTAGAGTAGTTATTTTTGTCAATATATTTAAAGAATATAAACCACCTTGAATAATAAAAAAGCTGAAGAAAAATTTAATCTTCAGCTTTTATCCCAACTTAAAGTTTTTAATTTTTTCTCTGTAAAATGAAAAGAATGACAAGGATTCAAATCTTTTTCACGTCCATTTCTATCGCTATCAATTTGTATCAGCTTTTTATAGAGGAAGCCCTTAAATCAAATACAGATCAAGAAGAAACCCTAAAAAAACTAACTTATATTCTTGCCACCTTATGCATTCGCTCGAAAATACCTATCTTTACGTTTTAAGATAATCTCTTTTTTTCCATGCAAACGAAATTCCAATTCCAACTGCTAATAAGACCGTTGCAAAATAAAAAGGATAGTTTAAATTAATATCGAATAACATCCCGCCTATAATTGGTCCAATAACATTACCGATACTAGTGAACATAGAGTTCATACCGCCGACAAAACCTTGTTCATCACCGGCAATTTTTGATAAATACGTTGTTACAGCCGGACGCATCAAGTCAAACCCAACAAATACGGTTACAGTAACAATTAAAATGGTAAAATAGGTATTCACGATTGTTACTAAAAATACGAGTATCGCTGAGAAAATTAGGCAATAGCGAATTAAGCGAATTTCCCCAAGCCAGTTCGTTAGGCGATCAAATAAACCAATTTGAAAAACTGCCCCAAATATCCCGCCACCTGATACCACTATGGCAATATCCTTCGGGGAAAAGCCGAATTTATGATCGACAAATAAAGAAAACAACGATTCAAAGGACGATAGACCGAACGAAAAAATAAAAATAATAATAAAAGATATAAAATAGATCGGTACAAAAATACGTTTCCATCCTGTTTTTTGTCCTGTTCCTTCTCCATTTTCAAGTTGTCGTTCCGGTTCATGAAGTACAGCGACCGATATAATTGCCGTGACTACTGCAAAGGCGGCTGCAACGAAGAACGGCAAGCGAGTATTCAACTCTCCTAAAAAGCCGCCAAATCCGGGTCCAATAATAAAACCCGTCGAAATAGCAGCCGACATATATCCCATCGCTTTTGACCTTCCCTTAACCGTCGTAATATCTGCAATAAACGCGGTAACAGCTGGCATAATGAATGCTGCACTGACACCGCCAAGCATACGAGAAATAAAAAGCACCTCTACAGTTTTACCGATTCCAAATAAAAACTCCGAAATTCCAAAAATGATTAAACCAATAATAATCATTTTTTTACGTCCAAATCGGTCTACCCAACGGCCGGCAATGGGCGACAATATTAACTGCGTAAGTGCGAAAAACGCTACCATATAGCCGACAACAGATCCAGCAATATGTAATTCATCCATAATCGTAGGAGTAACCGGAATAACAAGGCCAATTCCTACAAAGACAATAAATAGATTAATCAATAATATAGCTAACATCATGTTTCGATTTTGCATATATTTTACTCCCTTTATGTAAGCTAAAATTCCTCTTTAAAAGTTATATCCAAATTCGTTCAAATAATAAGGCAATCATAAACAACCTTACAACGCATAATTTAATCCCTAATCTATCGATAGAGTCAAGTTTTTTGCTTTTAGCAAATGCTGAAATTCATGAATTGCTGCTACAAATCAATTAGTGGTTCATTTTCCTGTTACTGGATTTTATGATCAAGCAATGTTATAATCTCTATTCCTTCTTTTTTCCTCGAAACCACCCAGCTCATTAGCTGCTAAAGTGAGTTTGATAATTAAGCGGAGAAATTCCTCTTAATTTGGAAATAGCATTAAATATTGCTAAAATAGCCGGAAAGATTCCGGCTATTGACTCGAAAAACGTAAAAATGGGTACTTTTGCTTTGCTTAATCGGAAATTCTCCGCTTAAATTCCCCGCACCGAGCTCTATACAGCAGACTAACCGGAAAACTTCCGCTTATTTAAATATCACTGGTTACTGATTTAAGGATAAGATTTCTAATGTTTCAAAAAACCAAGTAAACCTCATTTAGATGCTTTGAATCTCTGTAATTCTTTATCGATCACTTTTTAATTTTTCCTAATTCATCTAAAAAGGCCGGCCTTTTTCTATATAAGGCTATTAGTTCATTTATCAATTCCAATTGTTTTGGCTTACCTACAATCTTTTTATATCTTCTGATTTTGTGACATACTCCTTGGTAATCTCTTCGATTGGATGAAGTACTTGCCGTATCTTTTATATACTCTTTATAAATTTCAATGACTTCTTCTTTATAATGCTTGACTAGCTTTTCAGCATATTCTTCTATATATCTCGTATTATCTTTAACATATTCCAAGAGTTCCTCAAGATCATTTTCTTCCTCTATCGTATGCTTCTACAACATTTCCTTCGAGGTAATAGGTATACCCTCTGTCTAAAATGGTTTTGTTTATATAGCTTTCAAAATTATTAATGTTCATATTCAGACCCTCGCCTTATCTATCGAATAATTTCGTATACGTTTTCCAATAGGTTAATCAACAAATAATCCCTTCTCATTAATCGGGGGAATATTTTATATATGATATCAAAAATTTAATCCTCAATCGGATCCAACTTTCATAAATGTTCAAAAGAACAGTACAACTAAATTTTTTTGAATTGTAAACTAATAAAAATAGGCAAAAATAAAAAAGGGTTATAAACTGATACAGCTATCGTTTATAATGAACTGGATAATCTTATAAAAAGTCGAGGTATAAAATGGTTATTATTGGAATTATCACTGTTATTTTATTTATTATTTTCCTAGCATTTTATTTAACAGATCCTAGACGAATGATAAACGGTTTTCTATTTAACCTGTTTATTTGTTCATTTCTTCTTTTTTGTGGTTATGTAGGATTCAGTTCAGATATTTTTATTTTTAAGTTAATCGCTCTTATCCCGACTGTTTTATTTATACTTTTTATCTCAGCATTCGGATTATTTGCACTAGGGGTAGGGTTATTTTTAAATGGCCGATTCCTGATGAAAAAAGAAAGCAGGCGATTCTCTAACAGTTTAACCCTCATTTTAGGGATCTTTCTTTTAGTATTGTTCTTATTTAAAATCATGAATACTGAGCGTTTTTTTTCTACTGAATTTCACCCTTTATACACTGGGGCTACTTTAATAATCGTTTATTTCTTTTTACACTTAACCAATTTTTTAACTGCTTATTTTTTATATCAATTTAACAAGCCAAAATTGAACCAAGACTTTATCATCGTACTTGGCAGTGGTTTAATTAACGATAAAGTGCCGCCGCTCTTGGCCAGTCGAATTAATAAGGCCATTGATTTTTATTGGAAACAAGCGGCTGCCGCTTTTCCGCCAATCATACTTTTCTCAGGCGGACAAGGTCCGGATGAAAACCTTCCTGAAGCGGAAGCCATGCAAACGTATGCTGTTGAGAAAGGAATTCCTTCTGAGCATACATTGACAGAAACTCGTTCAGTTAATACATTCCAGAATATGCTTTATTCAAAACAAATAATGGATTCAATAAAGGGAGGCGAATATAACAGCATCTTTACTACAAACAATTTCCATCTATTCAGGGCCAGCTTATATGCAAAAATGGCAGGCCTAAAGAGCCAAGGAATTGGTTCAAAAACTGCATTTTACTACTGGCCAAATGCAATGATTCGAGAATATATCGCAATCATTGTGATGCAACGTAACGTCATACCGTTGTAGTGGGGATCATTTTAGGAGTTTCCATCCTTTTAACCCTTTTATCCCTTCTTCTAGTTCTATTAAATTAACCAATATAAAAGCCATTCATCTATTGTGAATGGTTTTTTGTATTGGTTAGTTAAGTTTAAAGACGCACCATCGATCAAATTTGAATGTTAATCGTGTTCCATAATGATTCTTCCGTCATGGACTTTCGATGGATGATTTAAATTAACAACAGGATTTTGTGCCAGATAGTGATTGAGCTATTGAATAATCCGAAATACGCTGACAGCAATATCCAGTTTCATGTAAACCAAGAGACCATCGTGCTAGAAATAGATGAAATTCCTTTTCTCAGATAAGCTAACGGAAAGTCCAGCACAATAATCAGTAGCCTTTAAATAACTGAAAGCTTCCTTTACATTAAACCGCTTTTTCAAGAAATTCCTGCTTATCGTTTAAGTCTTTCAATAATCCCTTCGGTAAATTCTGTAGTCGAAGCCTTCCCACCTAGGTCCTTTGTTTTCACACCTTCAGAAATAGCCAAGAATAACCCGTTTTCTATATTACGGGCAATTTCCGAAACCTTTGGATCATTGTGCTGGCTAGCCAACCACTCTAAAAACATGACAGCAGATAGTATAATTCCTGTAGGATTCGCAATGTTTTTTCCTGCAATATCAGGTGCTGAGCCATGTGCCGCTTGAGCCATTGCTTGATTGTCACTGCTATTAATCGATGGTGCTAAACCAAGACTTCCCACTAACTCTCCTGTTAAATCGGATAAAATATCACCAAACATATTCTCTGTGACAATCACATCAAAGTCATTAGCACGTCTAACAAGATGTGCCGCCATAGCATCAATATGATAATCATCCACTTCCACATCCGGATATTGCTGACCCACTTCACGGCATACATCAAGAAATAACCCAGACCCCAGTTGAATCACATTTGCTTTATGTACGATCGTAACCTTCTTGCGGCGTTGCAGAGCCGCCTTAAATGCAGCATGGGCAATTCTTTCAATTGCTTTTCTAGTAAATACACCAGCGGAAATGACGATATCGGGTGTAACTTTCCACTCTCCAACACCAACATACATATTTCGATCACAATAATAACCTTCCGTGTTTTCTCGGTAAATCACTAAGTCCGCATCGCCTACTACGCTTCGAATACCTTCCATCGTTTTGGCAGGCCTAACATTTGCATATAAGTCAAAATAAGTGCGTAGCTCCCCACTTGGATTTCTTTTTTCTTTAAGTTCTTTTGGATACGATGCTGAGTCATGTGGACCCATAATCCATCCATGAGTCTCTTTTAACGCATCTTTTGTTGATTGCGGCATTGGATCATTGTATTTTTCTATTCCATCCCATCCCATAGGAAGCTCTACAAATTCAAATTTCGTTGTTCCTGCTAATTTCGATGCTGCAGTTAATACATCTACTGTTGCCTTTGTTATTTCAGGGCCAATTCCATCCCCATAAAGTACACCAATTTTATAGGTTGCCATGATAATTCCATTCCTTTCCAAAAGCCGATTTGTCTTTTAGATTAAATATAATAATAAAATAGTTAAAAGTATAATATATAAATCTAATAAATAATCATATGTTTTAATTATGGTTGTTTAATCCTGGAATGCTATCTAAACCGAAGGAAAAAGATCGAATACAAGACTGCATCAAAATAAAAGGAGCCCCATCTATCAGGATTAGGACTCTTTGATTAATTTTTGTACTTAGGATTTTAATAAACTTTTAGATTCAACATCCTTAAATTCCGCGGCAATTCTTTCAAGAGCTTTTTTAATGAGAGGTCTAGGTGATGGGATACAAATTCTTTGAAAACCTTCTCCTTCATCTCCAAACATTTCGCCATCCTCGAGCAGGACATTTGCTTTGTTATAGATGCGATCATGAATCTCCTTAGCTGAAAGACCGTATCCCCTAAAGTCCATCCACATCACGTAGGTTCCTTCAGGTATTCTGACTTTAACGGTCGGCAAGTTCTTCGCAAGGAAATTTTTCACATACTCCATTGTACCATCAAGATATTCGTTTAACTGTTCAAGCCATTCTTCTCCCTCATTGTAAACGGCGATTAGTGCAGCAATTGTAAATGGTGATGGTAGCTGCATGCCCAATGTTTCACTGAATTTTTGTCTTTTTTCTGGTTCGGAAATGATCACATTCGTACAATGAAGGCCTGCTGTATTAAATGTTTTGTTAATGGCTGTAAAAGTGATGATATGACAATCATTGTCAACTGTTTTTGCAATTGGAATAAACGTTTGATTACGTCTGATCAGGTCTCCGTGAATTTCATCTGCAATGATAAGGACATTATTTTTTATGCAAATATCCGCTAACCTTTGAAGCTCTTCTCTTGTAAAAATTCTTCCGGTTGGATTGTGCGGATTACAAAGAATGAACATCTTAGTGTTTTCATCCCTTGCTTTCTCTTCAAAGTCCTCAAAATCTATCGAATAATAGCCATTATCATCACATTTAAGGACATTATTTCTTACCTTTCTTCCGTTTCCTTCAATTGCTGCAGTAAATGGAGGATATACAGGGCGCTGAATGATGATACCATCACCGATTTCTGTAAATGCTTTAACAGCAATATTTAAAGCATGAACGGTTCCTGGACAGTATACAATATCCTCCTTTGCGATCTCCCAATCATGTCTCTTTTTAAACCAATGTTGTATGGCATCATAATAGGCATCTGGAATAATAGAATAACCGAATATCCGATGATCAACAGTTTTATGCAAAGCATCTAATAAAGCCTGTGAAACTGGTAAATCCATGTCGGCAGTAAATAGTGGTATCGTCTCTTCATCATATCTTTCTGTGAAACCCATCTTTTTAAGAAAATCACCACCATCCCATTTCATCGAGTAGGTATTCCTGCGATTGACGATTTCATCAAAATTGTATTTCATATTGATTCTCCCCCTTATGAATTTTTTAAAGCGCCTTCATTAATTCTTAAAGAAAGTTTAGCACTAAAATATCATCAAATGAATGATTTAGATGACCTTTTGAATTTTCAAACCAGAAATTTGACCGAGTAAATTTCTATAGTATTCAGAACGAATAGAAAAACCGCCAAATTCCTCGTGAGTTGTACATGAAAACCAAACAAAGTTATTTTTCAAAAAGGTTAAGTCTTCTGGTAATTTTGGAGCTACCCAATCGTATAGTGTGCTTGCAAATTTTTGCAGTAGTTCACATGTGGCCTGATTTGCTTCGATTATATATATCGTTGCTGCCGGTCCCTTTGTTATTGTATTTGCCCACTTTTTTGTTTTATAAGTTTCGACGGTGTACGGTTTAAATTGTACAAGAATTTCCGGATCGTATTTCAATTCTTTTCTAGTTACAAAATAGAATTGGTCCGAATGATCACAGAGCACTTTTATTAACTGCCGATACGTTTCTCCAGAAGGATTCTCAACTAAATCCCAATATTCCATTTCATCACCTATGTTTATAATGATAATAATTATCTAATACGTAATATTCGTAGGAAAGTTTCATATAGTCCCGTTAATAAAAAACACCATTCTTAATCGTAAATTTCTTACAATAAGAATGGTGTTTTTCACTTTTGAAACTATTATTAATCTTCTCGAGCCTAATTATCTTCTATCTTCTTAATGACCTCACCGTTTTTCTCGTAAAAAATGAACGTTTTCCCTGAAGGACCTTGGCAATCCAAGGCATCAGGTTGTATATTCAGAAACCACATTTTCAAGTTTTTAGCCTCCTTAAAATAAGGAGTCAATGGCAGTAAATCTGCTTCAGTTTTACCTATTTTAACTTTGGTAATATTAGGGTTTTCGGTAATCGCTGTTGCAACACAATTGAAGTGTAAATCGTATTCGATATCCTTTTCCTTCATATTCTTTAAGTCGTCATTATCAATTCGATAAACGGACGGACCCCTCCAAAGAAAAAATTCTTTCCAGAAACGAAGCTGATAGATTTTGTTTTCACCTGCTAAAATAAGCAATTGTTTATCAGTTGGTTCAATTTTTTTTGCATTCTTTAGAAATTCCGTGGACAGTTCTGTTCGCCTGTTTTCATTCACCCATGCCTGATACGCTCTCTCTTTTGTAAAATAGCTATCTTTTAAAAACAAATCTCCAGTTTTTAAAAAATATATGAACCAAACTAGTAAAAATACTATCAAAATAAAAATAAAAACTCGTACTAATTTCATTGATTTCCCCCTTTGTTTACCTCTTATGTTTGCATTAGTCTATCGATAAAACAATATTACTCCCACTTACCCATTTTCCGAATTATACCATAAATCTCCAAGGATTTAGAAAGCAATTAATCTATTTTCTAAAATGATAAGCAATATTCATAAAGAACTAAATAAAAATGTATATAAAAAAAACCTACAAACGAGATATTATCTCATGTAGGCTTTGCTTGGATTAATATTTGTTTAATTCCTTAATAGGTGTTTGAATGATGACTGGTTTCTTTTTAGGATCCAACCATTTTAAAATCTTCACAACATTGGTTTGCGATGTATCTGTGCAACCAAGCGTGTAGCTACTTCCTATATGGAAGAAGATTGCACTTCCTTTGTATGGTATACGTTTTGTATTGTAATTAATTACAAAACCGTAGTTATATGCTGAAATATTCATATTTTCAGCACTTTTCCACTGACCTTTGGTTTTCTTGCGAGATTGCCAAGTGTTGTAAAGTTTAGATTTTGAATCATCCACCCAAACATCATCGGATGTGATTTTTCGGTAAGGTAATTTAGTTCCTGGATTACTGTAACGTCCAAATGCCGTCCCGATAGTATACTTTCCAATTGGAGACTTTTTACCGCCTTCACTCATCTTGGATGCCGGAGTGAATCCATATTTACCAATATGACCTGTTGTAGTTAAAACAGGAATCCATTTTCCTTTAGAATTTTTCTCAAATGTTCGTATTTCAGCGGAGGAAGTATTGTAACCGTTAGAAGTGACAAGAATTAATTGCTTATTACTTCCCACTGTCTTTAACCCTGCTGCTAAATTTTTAGGAGCAGCTGGTTTCTTCGTAGTAAGGTATTTGTTAGACACCCAACCCGTTTTACTTCCAATCGTCACCTTACTCCAAGAACCTTTTGTTTGCGTTACTTTTACCGATTGATTCTTTTTAACAGTCGTAACTACTTTATATTTTGTACTTGCACCGCTTCTGACATTTAATACACTAGCTGTGACATACATTGTTTTAGAAGTCGTTTTCGTTGCTGCACTTTTCTTAGCTGTAGTAGCTGGTTTCTTCGTAGTTAGATATGTATTAGATGCCCAACCGATTTTACTCCCCACGGTTACCTTATCCCAAGAACCTTTAGTTTGGGTTACTTTAACCGATTGATTCTTCTTAATCGTTGTCACCACTTTGTATTTCGTACTTGCACCAGTTCGGACATTTAATGTACTAGCTGTAACATATTTGGTTTTGCTAGTCGCAGCATGAGCCGGTTCAGCCATATGGAATCCTGCAAATACAACGAAAAGTGCAATAAAGATTGCGAATATCTTTTTCATCAATTTCCCCTCCCTTATAGTATTGAAATTAACCTTTTTATAGTTTTAAACCGGAAGTGCCCAGCAAGGGAAGTTAACACAAAAGTAATTTTACCATTATTCATTTATAAAATCATTTCACTATCTTTACAGTTTGATAGTTTATGATTAAATAATCATTACTCTGCTAATGAATCGGATGTATCAGACAAAGTTATTTGATTTTGGTTGTTATAACTGAATGATGTCCCTGTGTTGGAAGAAAAATAAACGGAAAAATTCCGTTTAAATTGGGAAATATCCATATTTCCCTTAAAATAAAGGAAGTTTTTCCGGTTATATTATCCAAATCCTTGGATTATGTCTTATTTAGAGAAGTTAATCGGAATAACTCCGCTTATTTCTGCTTTTTTAACCTTCTCTATATACAATAGCCGGAAATTTTCCGCCTATTCGCCAGGGCAGTTCTTTTTTGTTGAATCGACAGAACCTTCCCGGGGGTTAAATTAAAATATGAGACTGACGATTATTGAGGAGAGAACGCTTACAAGAGTAGCACCATATAACAATTTTAACCCGAAACGAGCAACGACATTCCCTTGTTTTTCATTTAACCCTTTCACCGCTCAACGATTGTACCAATAGATCCAAAGTTTGCAAATGAGATTAAAAATACTGAAACAATGGCCGTTGTACGTTCACTCATACTGTTTTGTATCTTAACAAAATCAAGCATTGCAACGAACTCATTCGAAACAAGTTTGGTTGCCATGATACCACCTGCTTTAACAGCTTCATGCCATGGAACACCCATTAAAAAGGCAATTGGCGCAAACACATATCCTAAAACTCCTTGGAATGAGATGCCAAATATACCATTAAAGATTCCGTTAATTAAAGCAATTAATCCAACAAAACCAACTAACATTACTCCAACTACTATGGCCACTTTAAAGCCGTCCATAATATATTCGCCAAGCATTTCAAAAAATGTTTGTTTTTCTTGTTCCTTAACTTCAACTATATCTTCTTCCGGTTTCACTTCATATGGATTAATTATAGATGCAATGATAAAACCGCCAAATAAGTTTAATACTAATGCAGCCACTACATACCTAGGTTCTAACATGGTCATATAGGAGCCAACAATTGACATTGATACGGTCGACATCGCAGACGCACATAATGTGTACAAGCGATTTTTAGACAAAAGTCCGAGTTGGTTTTTAACAGAAATAAATACTTCATTTTGTCCTACAATTGCTGCTGCAACCGCGTTATAAGATTCTAATTTACCCATACCATTTACTTTACTTAGCACTAAACCAATATACTTAATAATAAACGGCAGTATTTTGAAATGTTGTAAAATTCCTATAATCGCAGACATAAATACAATTGGCATCAAAACATAGAGAAAAAATGTATGAGCACCTTTATTTGCCATTCCACCAAAAACAAAATCGGTACCTTCATTGGCATAACCGAGCAATTTGGCAAAACCATTGGCAAAGCCTTTAACTAAAAATTCACCTACACCCGTTTTTAATAGAATCAACCCTAAAACAATTTGAATAACAATCATTACTATGATTGGACGATATTTAACCTTTTCCTTATTACTACTCGCAAGCCATGCCAGTAACAGAACAATAATCAAACCAATAACAGAAATTAAATAATGCATTCTTTTATTCCTCCAAATATCGGTTAAAAAGCTTGTACCATTTTTCGATATCTTTCTATTAAAATCATAAATTAGTTATCAATGATTGTATTAAGGGCTATTTCTACCATTTCGTTAAAAGATTGTTCACTATCTTTATGAGATGAGCGTTCATTTGTTAATAATTGGCTGCCTACTGTCAAAATAGATAATGCTTTCACACCATATTTAGCAGCTAATGTATAAAGTGCTGTGCTTTCCATTTCGACCGCTAATACACCGAAATCCATAAACTTGTGAAGTCGATCTAATGTTTCACGGTAAAATTCATCTGAATTATAAATGTTCCCAACAAAGACGTTCACGTTTTTATTTTGTGCTTGCTGATATGCTTTCATTAACAACGAATAATCCGAAGTCGGTGCATAATTACACCCGTGGAAAATTTTCTCCGTCATATTGCTATCTGAAGAAACTGCTTGGGCTAATACAATATCACGGATATTAAGTTCTTTTTGCATAGCACCACATGTACCAATTCGAATCAATTTTTTAACACCATAATCGTTTATCAATTCAGTTGCATATATACTCATCGATGGGTTTCCCATCCCTGTCCCTTGAACCGAAATCGGAACACCTTTGTATAATCCGGTGTAACCATACATCCCTCTTACTTCGTTATAACAATGGGCATTATCTAAAAACTTTTCTGCCACAAATTTTGCGCGCATTGGATCTCCCGGGAGTAAAACGCGTTCAGCTATTTCTCCTTCTTTTGCTTCCAAATGTACACTCATGTTTTTTCCTCCTTTTAGCTTTCTTTTAACAGTGATACCCACATGGAAATCGCTTACATTTCCCACCTTGAACTAATTTTCCTAGAAAATTGATGAGGTAAAATAAATTTAAAATCTACTAAAAGCATAAGTTTTTTTAAAATAACAAACTAGACCAAAAACTTACGGAAGGAACAGAAAATAATTGACCAAATTATAAAAGCAATTCTTTACGAATATTATCGAAATCTCTTTTAGTTGGTATGGTAGAAATAATAACAACGGGCACTGTCTTTAACGTTACAGGGATATTACTAATAACGAAATCAATTTTATGCTGCTGTACAATTTCATCGGTCAGTCCTTTCATTATTGAAGTATTAATGATCAATTCATCCCCAATTTCTTTTTTAATCAGTTTCGCTACGTAATGTTGAATTGAAAATTCTTCTCCAATAACCAGAAAAGCCTTTTTACTTTTATAATGTAAGCTTGAACTAACTAACAGCGTTAATTTTGTTAAATGAAAGTCATTATACGTTACAGCAGGGTATGCAGTATTCCACTCTTGCAAGCAAATTTGCACTTCTTGATAATTTTGCTGACATTCTTTTTGAACATACGTAATTAAATTATTATTTGAATTCAACATCAATTCTGGAATTGCATTATCAATTAAAAGCTTGTCAAAAAACTCATCTATTTCCCAAAGAAAACGTTCATTCATATTAAGATTGGGATACACCTCTAATAATAACGATAAAAACCGATCAACCATTTGATATTCTACTTTATTTTTGCCTCGCTCAGCTTCCTTCACTTTCACCATTATCGAATGATCGTAATAATTATATTGGCTAGTACTAAATAGTGATTGCATAAAGAATATTTCACTTTGCGACAATTCAATTGCGAACATTTGCTGAAGCTTTTTTGCTAAATTTGTCACCGGTAAATAAAACATTCCTTGTTTCCAAGGATAATTTCTTTCGGAAATTGTTACAGATTCACCTTTATTTACTCTTTCTAAAACAATAGCAACTAAAAAAGACAATCTTCTTTTGGAGTTGATAAAATAAACAATATTTTTTTCTTCCTCAATATTTGATATTAATTGATTTATAACATCAAAATTAATCTTGGAAAATGGCCATCCTGCAAACTCATAGGCATCACAATACAATTTCCAATAAAAATATCGAATATTAATTTCATTTCCTTTCATTGAAGGTGAAGAATAAGTGATGCGCAGATTATAAGGTTTAAGTACATGATTATTTAATTGGATAATACACTTTTTTAAAGAGGAGGAACTCATGAACATTACTTCGGCTAGTTCCTCGAGTGTGAATCGACCACCATCAGTAAATAACAAATCCATTAATCGAAAAAAAGTGGTTTGTTTAAACATATTAGAAATCACTTCACTAACAGTTTTGCTTCTCCTATCACGTTGGAGAAAGATCCCCTTTCCCCTGGAAACTTCAATTTTTATACCAGAAGGTAGTTGCTTGCTTATCCCTTCAGATATCTTGCTTATTGTTTTATCAGAAACACCTAATTTTTTCTCGATTTCGGCTAAAGTAAACCATCTTTGCTCAGTATCGAGCAATGTTAAAAATTCGCTCGCTATTAAAAAATCCTTATCCATTTTTTCACCTTTTTTCTAGCTAATTTATATCCGTAAAAAATCTCATTATATAAGTATAAAGGATAATGAATACAGAATCATAATTTCAAAGGGCATGAACAACCACCATTACCCATTTAATATTTTGTGTCTTTGTCTATGAACGATATTTTATCCACTAAAGAATTAATTGTTGATCCTTTTGAAAAAGCTAGTTCTGATAACTAGAAAACTATATTATAATTATTAAGATAATTAAAATAATTCAAAGGGGATGGAGAGTTATCCATGACACAAGAGATAAGTCATAATTATTATAAAGAATTAATTGATTTACAGGATGTAGAAGGGGTGGAAGCTCAAATTCGAAGTTTACTTGAGGTTCCGATTGAATCCATTTCTGACCTAGAACAGTGGTTAAAAGATGAAAAGGATTTAATGAATAAAATCACTGAGGCGATGACAGGTCACCAAGTAGACTTCTACCGGAATACAGAGGATGTTCAAGTCAAGTCGACTTATCTTCACGATCAACAAGTCATTCAACCACTTTTAATGAAATATGAAGCAAAACTGAATGAGAAATTTTGTGGGTCTCCTTATATACAACAATTAGATGAAAAACAGTACGGCTTAATGCGACGTGTTCGCGAATCCAAAGTTAAACTGTTCAGAGAAGAAAACATTCCATTAATGGTAAAGGAGCAAGAGCTCTGTACGAAATATAGTGAAATTATGGGTGGGTTAACAGTTGAATGGGACGGGGAGGAAAAACCTTTTCCGTTTATCCAATCCCAACTTGATCATTTAGACAGAGCAGTTAGAGAAAAAGCTTATAACAAGATAGGTTCTGCCTTTCTTCAAATTAAGCCTGATATGGACGCCATCATGGACGAACTCATTCAACTACGCCATCAAATTGCTGTAAATGCAGGCTTTGAAAATTATCGCGATTATATATTTGTGGCCAAAAATCGTGAGTATAGTGTCCAAGATTGTTATGACTTTCATGAAAATGTAGAGAAACATATTATTCCTGCTTGGAATCGACTTGCAGAAGTTTTTAAATCCAAGCTTGGTGTCGATACTTATCGCCCTTGGGATAACACCGCTAAATTAATGAAAAACCCACCATATGCAGAGGTGTCTACTCTAATGGATGGTGTTTCTGAGATGTTAGGAAAAACTGACCCATATTTTGCAGAACGTTTCGATTACATGAGAGAGCATGGGTTATTAGATCTTGGGGATCGGAAAGGAAAAAGCCCAGGTGGTTTCTGTACCCCCTTACCTGTTTCAGGAGATACCTTTGTTTTTGCGAACTTTAGTCCATCCTTTTTCTCTTTAATCGCATTAATTCATGAAACGGGCCATGCTGTGAATGGATACCTCGAGTATGCAGAACATGGTCCTATTGAAGAGTATCAGCATCGAATGGAAATTGCTGAACTGTATTCGCACGGGATGGAATTGCTCTTATTGGATAAGCTGGATCAATTTTATCCTGAAGAAGAAGATTTTAAGAGCGCACAGCGTGAAGAACTGAGACGGGCATTTACAATGTTATTCGGCCCATTGTCAGGGGACCTCTTCCAGCATTGGATGTATACGAATCCTACACACACTGCCAAAGAGCGTGATGAAAAATTCTTTGAAATCTCAAAACGTTATGGCTTAAACCCGGTCGATACTTCTGGGCTGGAGGAAGAAATTGGGATGAGTTGGGTAGGCACCCTTCATTATTTCGAAGTTCCTTTCTATAATATTGAATACTCCATTTCGATGCTTGGTGCTCTACAATTACTTGAGACCTATCGAGAAAACCCAGAGCAGGCTATCGAATCCTTTAAAAAAGGCGCAAGTGCGGACTACAATCAATCCATCGCAGCTATTTATAAGCAAACTGGGGTCAGTTTTGATTTTTCAGAGCCGGCTGTTAAGCGAATGGGTGAATTCCTAGAAAAGGTTATTCAAGACATTCATTAACAAAGTGAGCAAGGGTACGGTTCTTAGTAAAGGACAATAGGAAATTGCGTGCAAAAAGGTACAACTAGTTAGTTTTCTAGTTGTACCTTTTGCTATACAGTAAAAAGATCTGTCCACAACATTTTGGATTGTTCGAGAAGTATGAAGCCGCGGTCCCAGCTAACTCTTTGTGTAAATTTTGCTAGTATTTTTTCTGTTCAGTAAAAATTTAGTCCACCCTTCTTTTTTATCCTTGTTTTTGAGCAATAATAATATATAATGCTTCATTTGCTACTTTGTTAGTAGGAAATATTTTTTCTTTGATATCGAATCCTGCATTTAGTAATTCTTGTTCCATTACAGATGAATGTACTCTCGGACTAACAGATGCCTCTTTTGGTTCAAATTCTACACATAACAAGTATCCTTTCTCTATTAGTACTCTGTTTATTTGTTTCAAAGTATTGGATAAAGGATTAACTTCATGTAATGCTATGGACGCTAAGGCAATATCAATTGTGTTGTCTTCCAGTGGAATATTCTCAAAACTGCCCTTTATAGTTTTAATATTATCTAGTTTTTCTTTTTTTGCTTTAGATTCTAAATAGGTAAGTATACCTACATCTAAATCTAATGCATAAACAATACCGTCAATTTGTTTAGCTGCAGGAAGTGCCAAATACCCTGTTCCTGCACCTAAGTCCAAGATATTGTCAGATCTCTTTATCGGGAGCAATTTTAACAAGTCTTCTGCTGGAAAATTATTTTTTCTATCAGCATTTTCTAGTATATTGATCTTTCTTGTTAATTTGTCACTTTCATACATTTAAAATGAGTTGCGATACACACTCCACATGCGCAGTATGATGATTTATTTAAACTAGGTTAAATGAGACACAACTATGAGTAACCACATGTAGTAGTTAAAATGAGTATCTTTTCGAAACACTTGATTCTATTTGCGCTAATTAAAACTTATTAAAACTGTTTATGTTTTTGTCATTGGTGGCAGAACGGTGGAATATTAACCTTTGCCACCGAAAATAGATAATTATTAAAAACAAAAGAGCACAGCGTGTAAAAGTAGTGCTACCAACACTCTTTTACCGTCCGCCTACTCAGACTAGGCAAACACTTGCTGTACCCTTAGGTGTAGTTTATTACATCATAGGTTTCTTTGCAACGGTTTGCTTAAATCAGGCCGTTGCTTTTTTGTTTCCAAAAAGGAGACAAGGTTCATGAATAAATACCACTTTTCACATTTAGAGAATTATACTACATTTAATAGTGTGGAAGAATTAAATCACCATGTGAATAATTTTCGTGATAAAACTACAGAAACGGAATTCAAGGTTTTGTGGTTCATTAGTCGTTATGCTGTAAAATTCATTGGTGCAGCACACTTAAAATTAGCTACCATTGCAGATGGAATTGGGATGTCTATTAAAACTGTACAACGAGCTTTAAAATCACTAGTGGAATTAGAAGCAATTAATAAAGTAAAGACAAACAAGCCTGTTAAAGGAGGACAAGGAGCTAATATTTATCAAATCTTGCCTTCTTATGATCTTGATGTCCAGGCGCAAATGTCCAAGCGTAAAAATGCCGAAATACCGCATGATAGCGAATTTAAAGAAGAAAATTCAGAAAATCAATCAGCTATTTCTTTAAGCTCTAAATCATTTAAAGAATTTAATACGTATACGGCACCTGAAACAGATTCTGACACTTATTTTAGTGCGCCGTATCGTTCAGTAATAAAAACAGTTTTTCAATATGTTGAAGATAAAAAACTAGCAAGTAAAATGTACGGAATCTATTTAGCGCAGATTAAACATATTAAAGGCCAATACAGTCAAGATACATTATTAGATATTACTTTGTCTGCAATTCGTACAAGCTTTATAGCAACGAAGAATAAAGCTATTAAATCTATTACTGGATATTTCAATGGGATTCTCAACAACAAATTAGATGAATTGTATTATCAAACTCTTGAATCAATGGATGAAGGTAATTACAATTCACCTAAACAGCTTAACGGACCCATATTTTATGATTGGTTGAATTAAACGAGAAAAAAAGATGTGGAGGAATTATATTATGAATAAAATTACAAAGGAAAATTTATACGAAAGACGAGAAATGAAAACAAGAAGGAAAATGTATTCAATCTTTAATTGTTCATCATGCAAAAAAATAGTAAGCATTGAAACTCATCCACACTTTTTTCTAGTCGCTGAACATCTAACCGGCCCCATAGAAAGTTCAGGAAGATATTGTTCAACTGATTGTGTATTTAATCATTTAGATTCGTTGAACATTAACATCGATAGAATTATTGAAGAACATAATGAGCTGATGGATAAGATAGATAGTCATTAATAAAATCATGGACAAGC
>NZ_NAZB01000017.1:0-49732 GCF_003055045.1 Heyndrickxia sporothermodurans | reverse complement strand
TACTAATCGGTCGAAGACTTAACCAACAATAGATTCAAGGTTATTATGAAGTGTTTCTCATCTATCTAGTTTTGAGGGAACAAACCCTTAAATAAATAGTCTGGTAACTATGGCGAGAAGGTCACACCCGTTCCCATCCCGAACACGGAAGTTAAGCTTCTCAGCGCCGATGGTAGTTGGGGGCTCTCCCCCTGCAAGAGTAGGACGTTGCCAGGCAAATAGAAATTGTCTAAAGCTAGACAAATAAAAAACACAGAGTGTACACTTTGTGTTTTTTTTGTTGTTTTTATTTGATTAAGGAACACACAGGACGAAGATAATAATCATACAATTAAGTATACTTTATAATTCCCTATTTTAAAAATGTTAGTAATATTGCATACAAATGAAAAGTGTGGGACAAAATAAATAGTATGGAGGTGGAGGAGTGGGAGAAACATTAGCAAGAAAAAATATTGATGAAACATGTATTGTATGTGAACAACCGAAGACTTTAGGAATTCATCTTTTTACTTCGTTTATTTGTTCTGATTGTGAAAAGGACATTATCCAAACAGATACAAATAATCCAAAATACAAATACTATATTAATCAACTTAAATCAGTGATTAAACCTGAAATATACTCATGACCAAGCATATTAGCCGATGCTTGGTTATTTTATTTCAGTATTTAAGAAACATTTTTACATCAATATAGTACAATAAAGGAAGTTATATGAGTGAGGTTAATTTAATGAATCAAAACCGTATACCAATATATGAAGCATTAGAAAAATTTTTAAAGAATGACCCAATATCTTTTCATGTCCCGGGACATAAAAATGGCATGTTACTTAAGAATGAGTACCCCGAACTATCTAGATTCTTGGCCTATGATGTTACAGAGTTATCAGGTTTAGATGATTTACATTCTCCCGAAGGACCAATTTTAGAAGCCCAAAAGCTTTTATCCGATTATTATGGTACGAGAAGGAGTTATTTTTTAGTAAACGGAAGCACCGTTGGAAATCTGATTATGATATTATCTGCATTTAATGTTGGTGATAAAGTTTTAGTGCAAAGGAATTGCCATAAATCTATTATGAATGCACTAGCTTTAGCGAAAGTATATCCAATTTTTATTGATCCAATGATAGGTGAGTATACTTTTGTACCAGAGGGTGTTGATCAATCAATTATAAAAAATGCCTTTGAACAATATACGGATGTGAAAGGTTTAGTTTTAACTTATCCTAATTACTATGGAATGGCATCAAATTTGGAGGATATTGTAAATACTGTTCGTCAACATAAGGGTGTAATTTTAGTAGATGAAGCACATGGACCACATTTTCATCTAGGTGAGCCTTTTCCTAAGTCGGCAATTGATTTAGGCGCGGATATGGTTGTTCACTCTGCACATAAAATGCTTCCTGCTATGACCATGGGCTCCTATTTACATATTAATAGTAATGCCATTTCTATAAGTAAGGTAGAGTATTATTATTCAGTGTTACAATCAAGTAGTCCGTCATATCCAATTATGGCAACGTTAGATATTGCGCGCCATTTTATTGCCAACTTCAATGAAGAAGATATAAATTATACTCTTAGTCAAAGAAATTCCTTTGTCTCCTCTTTATGTAAATTGGAAGGGGTAGAAGTGGTAAATAGGAATATGAAACAAGATCCGCTAAAATTAATTGTTAGGTACAAAGGCTATTCGGGATATATGCTTCAACGAATGTTGGAAGAAGAAAACATTTATATAGAGATGGCTGACCCTTATCAAGTAGTATTTATTCTTCCGCTACTTAAAACGAATATGGCGTATTCGTATAATGAAGCACTTGTTAAAATTAAAAATGTATTTGAAAAATATAAACCAAAACCAAATGAGATACAAGGATTAATCGTAGAATCGGATGATAAAATAGGTAGTTTGGCGCTATCTTATGAAGAAATGGCAGATCAACCTATAGAGTGGGTTCCTTTTGAGAACGCTGAGAATCGAATAGCGGCTATAATGATTACTCCATATCCGCCAGGAATTCCAATCATATTACCTGGGGAGGTAATTACCGGAAAGAGGATTGAGCTGATTAAGGAATATATAGAGGCACATGCAAAGTTTCAAGGGAAAACCAGCCGATTATTAAGTGGAGAAATTGCAGTTTACATAAAGAAGTGAATTAAATAACATTCAGATGTTGTATACTATACGACAGATAGTACGTGAATGGAATTGCCGGAGGTTATTATGAGTGGATTATTTATTACTATAGAAGGTCCAGAAGGGGCTGGAAAGACAACCGTTTTGAATAAATTAGGTAATGAATTAGAACAGCGAGGATTAAATATTGTTATGACTCGTGAACCTGGTGGAATACGAATCGCTGAGCAAATACGTAAAGTGATTTTAGATAAAAGTAATACCGAGATGGATGCCCGGACAGAGGCTTTATTGTATGCAGCGGCACGAAGACAACATTTAATTGAAAAAGTCATACCTGCGTTAAATCAAGGAGCAATTGTGCTTTGTGATCGATTTATTGATAGTTCATTAGCATATCAAGGTGTAGGAAGAGAGCTTGGAATTGAAGAAGTATTTTCTATTAATAAGTTTGCTATCCAAGATGTTATGCCGGATTTAACCATATATTTCGATATAGATGTTGAGCTAGGACTTAAACGAATTGAAGAAAATAAGGGGAGAGAAGTAAATCGCCTAGATTTAGAAAAAATGGACTTTCATATGAATGTTCGTAATGGGTTTAGAAAATTACTAGATTTATTTCCTCATCGAATTTATGAGGTTGATGCGAGTAAACCTTTAGAAAGTGTTTATCAAGAAGTAAAAAGTAAAGTAGAACAATTAATTTATAAATAAAAAGGCGATGGTTTAAATTACTTACCTTGAGGGAAAAATTCTTTCAAGGTTTTCTTTTTAAAGGATTATTTACAGTTGATTGCAAATACATATATAGAAATAAATGATATAATAAAACAAACACTAATTAACTTACTCATTTGGGAGGGGAGTTTTATGAAATTAATTCTTGCTGTTGTACAGGATCAAGATAGTGCTCGTTTAATGAATGCTATGGTAGACCATAATTTTAGAGTAACAAAGCTTGCAAGTACTGGTGGTTTTCTAAAATCTGGTAACACGACTATAATGATTGGTACAGAGGATATCCGGGTTGAAAAAGCATTGCAGGTTATTCGCGACAATTGCAAATCTCGTGAACAATTAATGGCACCTGTATCACCAATGGGAGGAAATGCAGATTCATATATCCCGTATCCGGTAGAAGTTGAAGTTGGTGGTGCAACTGTGTTTGTACTTCCAGTTGAACGTTTCGAACAATTTTAGTCCATGGTTATGTAATAAAAAAAGAGAAATCGTCTCTTGATATTTTAGATAAAGTCGGGGAAATCAAAGGACTAATATTAAATATATACACGTAAGAGAGTGATGGAATTTGTTTTCGACTTGGGATGAGCTTGAGAAGGTTCAACCATTAGCGGCTAAAACGCTCAAAAATAGTTTACTAAAAAATCGGGTGGCACATGCATATTTATTTGAAGGTGAATCCGGGTTAGGAAAAAAGGAAGTAAGTTTATTATTTGCTAAAAGTTTATTTTGTCTTGAAATAATTGATGGAACGAATCCTTGCGAACAATGTAGCAACTGCAGACGAATAAACAGTCTTTCACACCCGGACGTTCACTTTCTTGAGCCTGATGGACAATCGATAAAAAAAGAACAAATTAAAGCATTGCAACAAGAATTTAGTAAATCTGGGGTTGAATCAAAGAAAAAACTATATACGATCGTTCATGCGAATAAAATGACAGTCAATGCTGCTAATAGTTTATTGAAATTTTTAGAAGAACCTAATGCTCAAACGACAGCTATATTAATAACTGAACAAATACAACAAATTATTCCCACTATTCTTTCAAGATGCCAGGTTGTTTCTTTTAAACCGTATTCATTTAATGAATTACAAGAAAAACTGATCTTAGATGGTATTTCCCCTACTCAAGCACCATTATTAGCCAATCTCACCAATGATCCTCTAGAAGCAAATAGGCTAAATAATGATGATTGGTTTGCACAAGCTCGAAAAATAGTGTTAAAATTATATGAGGTTCTAGGTAAAGGCTCCTTATTTGCAATGGTTGAATTACAAGAGGACTGGTATAATCATTTTAAGGAAAAAAATCAGCTAGATCTTGGCTTAGACTTATTGTTGTTTATTTATAAAGATCTACTTTCGATACAGATAGGGAAAAACATTCAATTAATATATCCGGAGCGGAAAGCCCAGTTTGAAAGGGATGTGATTCACCTTTCTCCGGTGATCCTTGCGAACAAAATGGCTGCTATTTTAGAGGCAAAACGCAAATTACACGGAAATATGAATCCGCAGTTATTAATGGAACAGCTTGTCTTAAAATTGCAGGGGGGATCTACCTTTGTTTAATGTAGTAGGAGTTAGATTTAAAAAAGCCGGAAAGGTATATTACTTTGATCCCGGAGATCTCTCAATTCAAAAAAATGACTCTGTTATAGTTGAAACAGTAAGAGGTGTAGAATTCGGAAAAGTAGTTACAAATCGTAAAACTGTTGAAGAGAATGATGTAGTTCTACCTTTAAAAAAAGTCATTCGGATTGCTGATCAAAAGGATCATTTAATTGTTGATGAAAATAAAGATGCAGCAAATGAAGCGTACCGGGTTTGCTGTGAAAAAATTATTGAACATCAACTTGATATGAAATTAGTCGATGTAGAGTATACATTTGATCGTAATAAAGTTATTTTTTATTTTACAGCAGATGGCCGTGTGGATTTCCGCGAGCTTGTAAAAGACTTAGCATCAATTTTTCGTACGAGAATTGAATTGCGTCAAATTGGTGTAAGGGACGAGGCCAAAATGCTAGGTGGAATAGGACCTTGTGGACGTATGTTATGTTGTTCCACTTTTTTAGGTGATTTTGAGCCAGTATCTATTAAAATGGCAAAGGATCAAAATCTTTCGTTAAACCCAACTAAAATATCCGGTCTCTGTGGCAGACTTATGTGTTGCTTGAAGTATGAAAATGATGAATATGAATCTGCAAAGGAGATTCTACCTGATGTAGGGGAAACAGTTGAAACTCCTTTAGGATTAGGAAAAGTGGTTGGACTAAATATTTTAGAACGGATTTTGCAGGTTCAATTAGATGAGCGGGTTCTAGAATTTACAATGGATGAATTACTTAGTAAAGATACCGTATCGATCCAAGCCACTGAGTAGAGGTGTCGTTTATGGATAAAAAAGAGTTCTTCGATTCAGTCAGTAATATGGAAGTTCAAATTGGGAACTTATATCAGCAGTTAGGTGAATTGAAGAAAAATTTAGCGGAAATGATTGAAGAAAACAATTCACTAAAAATAGAAAATGAGCATTTGCGTCGCCGACTGGATAATGGAGAATATGCCATAAATCAAGAAGGCACCTCGCAACAAGGTGATGGAAAAGGACATTTAGCTATTTCCAATCATAAAGAACTTGATATTGGTGAAGGTTATGATAACTTAGCTAGACTATATCAAGAAGGATTCCATATTTGCAATGTTCACTTTGGTAGCCCGAGAAAAGATGAGGATTGTTTGTTTTGTCTATCATTTTTAAATAAAAAGTAATGTATCGAATGAAGATCGCAAATTATTTAGGAAAATATATGCTTACAAGATAATGAAAGTTAAATGAGTAGCCTTCCTTAATAATGGGAAGGCTTCTTTAATGTCTATTTAATGTCATGGAGGAAAGAATAATGGTTATGCTTAAAGATGATGAGCGACTTGATTATTTACTTGCGGAAAATCTAAGAATTATTCAAAGTCCTTCCGTGTTCTCTTTTTCATTAGATGCGGTCCTATTGGCAAATTTCGCTTACTTACCAATTCAAAAGGGAAATATTATAGACTTATGCTCGGGGAATGGGGTCATTCCGTTGTTAATTAGCAATCGGACAAAGGCGTCTATTAAAGGGATAGAAATTCAAGAGCGACTTTATGATATGGCAATACGCAGCATTGAATTTAATCAGTTAGGTGAGCAAATACAAATGATTCATGGTGATATTAAACAGATGCCCGAAAAGTTCGGACAAGCAAAATTTGATGTTGTAACATGTAATCCTCCCTATTTTTCAACGCCGCCAAAAGGTGAAAAAAACAGTAATGAACATTTAGCAATTGCTAGACATGAGATTTTATGCACACTAGAGGACGCTATTATCGTAAGCAGCAAATTATTACGACAAGGTGGAAAGGCTGCATTTGTCCATAGGCCCGGCAGATTATTAGACATTCTCACACTTATGAGAAAACACCGCATAGAGCCGAAACGTCTAAGATTCGTATATCCAAAACAAGGGAAGGAAGCTAATACAATACTCGTTGAAGGAATTAAAGACGGAAATATCGATTTAAAGGTTTTACCTCCATTGTATATTTATAACGAGGATAATCAATATACAAATGAGGTAAAGGAAATACTATTTGGGAAGGAGGAAGAAAATGCAAATTCAAAAAAGCTTCCATGATGAAACGAATAAAGGGATTTTGTATTTAGTGCCCACTCCAATTGGAAATCTAGAAGATATGACATTTCGAGCTATTCGCATATTAAAGGAAGCTCATATTATCGCTGCAGAAGATACAAGAAATACTAAGAAGTTATGCAACTACTTTGAAATTGAAACCCCTATTTTAAGTTATCACGAACATAATAAGGAAACGAGTTCGAAACAAATATTGTCACGTCTACTTTCAGGGGAAAAGGTTGCTCTTGTGAGTGATGCAGGGATGCCGTCTATATCTGATCCCGGCTATGAATTAGTTGTCGCTTCGTTGGAGGAAGAGATTACTGTAGTTCCTTTGCCCGGGGCAAATGCCGCACTAACAGCATTAATTGCCTCCGGAATAAACCCACAACCTTTTTATTTTTATGGATTTTTATCAAGAAATAAAAAAGTGAGAAGAGCTGAATTAGAAATATTGAACCAACAAACTTCGACATTTATTTTATATGAAGCCCCCCATCGATTAAAGGAAACGTTAAAAGCAATGTCCGCTGTTCTTGGTAATCGGAATATCGTTCTTTGCCGTGAATTAACGAAAAAGTTTGAGGAGTTTTTGCGTGGTACAATTGAAGAGGTCATTGAATGGTATGAGAGTAATGAAGTAAGGGGAGAATTTTGTATCATTGTTGAAGGGGGATCAACACCAATTGAAGAATCAGAATCATTGTGGTGGGAAACGTTAAATATCGTTGATCATGTAGAGCATTACATAACTCAAAGGAGTTTTACCTCTAAAGAAGCAATAAAGCAGGTAGCGAAAGACCGGGATATACCAAAAAGGGAAGTATATCAAAAATACCACCGTGAGGAAGTTAAATAGGTATATAATAAAACAGGCATTCTATCTTGGTAGAATGCCTGTTTTATTATTATTTGTTGAATGCATTTTGAATTTCTTTAACTAGTTGTTCAGCACCTTCACGGCTAAGAACGAGTTTTCCACCAGCAAATTGAACATTATCATCAGAAACGTCACCGGTAATATGACATGTCATGCTAGGTTTATATTTTTTCAAGATAATTTTTTCATCATCAACATAAATTTCTAACGCGTCTTTCTCTGCAATTCCGAGAGTACGTCGTAATTCAATAGGAATAACAACACGACCTAATTCATCAACTTTACGAACAATACCAGTAGATTTCATTTTATTTCTCCTCTCATTTTTCAAAGTATCTGTCGTCATTTTTCGACATATTTTTTATCGCTGAATCTATCATACCAACGATTCCCAAAATCGTCAATAATTATTTTTAATTAAAAATAAATTTGTAAAACTTGTAAAATCGTTGATATATATAGTTTTAGAGCAATATTTATATAAAATCTTAATAGTTTTTAAGTAAAAAAAATCAATAAATTTACAAATTTAAAACTAATATATAGATAATTCGACAATAGTTTACATTTTCCTTCGTTTGGAACAGGCAATAAGATGAATAGGTAGAAAAGTTGCAGAAAAGCGAAAATTTATGTATATTTTGAAGGTATAAGAGGTAATGATGTGTTAATAGAGGAAATGAATAGGATTTGCCCAAATTGGCATTAATACACTCTCGTTCATTGGGTGAGAGTATTTTTATTTTTTTAAAGGTGGGGACAAAAATAATGGAAAAGGCAAAAACATTTTATATTACAACACCGATCTATTATCCAAGCGGAAATTTACATATAGGGCATGCATATACGACTGTTGCAGGAGATGCAATGGCTCGTTATAAAAGGCTACGTGGTTACGATGTAATGTATTTAACTGGTACGGATGAACATGGGCAAAAAATTCAACGCAAAGCTGAAGAAGGCGGTGTAACTCCTCAAGGCTATGTAGACAATATTGTGGCTGGAATTCAAGAATTATGGAAAAAATTGGATGTTTCATATGATGATTTTATTCGTACAACGGAAGATCGCCACAAGATAATAGTAGAAAAGATATTCCACCAACTAATGGAGCAAGGCGATATTTATCTAGATCAATATGAAGGACTTTATTGTACTCCATGTGAATCATTTTTTACTGAACGCCAATTAGTGAATGGGAATTGTCCGGATTGTGGAAGACCCGTTGAAAAGGTAAAAGAAGAGTCTTATTTTTTCAAAATGAGTAAATATGTCGATAGACTTTTAAAATACTATGAAGAAAATCCTGAATTTATCCAGCCAGAGTCAAGGAAAAATGAAATGATTAACAACTTTATTAAACCTGGGCTAGAGGATTTAGCAGTTTCCAGAACAACATTTGATTGGGGAGTAAAAGTACCAGGGAACCCAAAACATGTCATCTATGTATGGATTGATGCATTATCCAATTATATAACTGCCTTAGGTTATGGTTCTGAGGATGATTCAAAGTTTCAAAAATACTGGCCAGCGGACGTACATTTAGTTGGGAAAGAAATTGTTCGTTTCCATACGATCTATTGGCCGATTATGCTTATGGCATTAGATTTGCCGCTTCCTAAAAAGGTATTCGCACATGGTTGGCTATTAATGAAAGATGGAAAAATGTCAAAATCAAAGGGAAATGTAGTAGATCCTGTTACGCTAATCGACCGTTATGGTTTAGATGCATTACGGTATTATTTACTTCGTGAGGTACCTTTTGGCTCGGATGGAGTGTTTACACCTGAAGGGTTTGTGGAAAGAATTAATTTCGATTTAGCAAATGATTTAGGAAATTTACTAAACCGCACAGTTGCGATGATCAATAAGTATTTTGATGGCATCATTCCAACATATCAAGGATCGATAACTGCATTCGATGAATCATTGCTAAACGTAAACAAGGAAACGGTTATAAAATATGAAGAAGCGATGGAGAAAATGGAATTTTCAGTTGCATTGGCTTCTGTTTGGGAATTAGTTAGCCGTACAAATAAATATATAGATGAAACACAACCATGGGTGTTGGCGAAGGATGATGAGAAACGAAATGAATTAGCAAGTGTGATGGTTCATTTAGCTGAGTCACTACGTCGAGTTGCAATATTGCTGCAACCGTTCTTAACGCAAACGCCAATGAATATTTTCAAACAGTTAAATATAACTAACAAAGATAATACAAATTGGGAAAGTCTTATAGCTTTTGGATCGTTGCCACAAGGTATAAAGGTTGTGACAAAAGGCGAACCGATTTTTCCACGCCTTGATTTAGAAGAAGAGATTAATTACATTAAGGAAAAAATGGCAGGCGAACCGACTAAAAAAGAAGAAAAGAAACCTGAACCTGATAAAAGTGATACTTCAAAAGCAGAAATTTCAATTGATGATTTCATGAAAGTGGAACTTAGAGTGGCAGAGGTTATTCACGCTGAGCCGGTAAAAAAAGCGGATAAACTGTTAAAACTGCAATTAGATTTAGGATATGAAAAGAGACAAGTAGTTTCTGGTATAGCTCAATATTATAAACCAGAGGACTTAGTAGGGCGTAAGGTAATATGTGTTACTAATTTGAATCCTGTGAAATTAAGAGGAGAAGTATCTCAAGGAATGATTTTAGCAGGATCAAACGATGGCGTTCTTTCAATTGCAAGTGTTGACCAAACCCTTCCTAATGGATCAATTGTAAAGTAAATGTAATATAAAAACGGAAAGTTTTCCATCAATTTTATTGGAAATAACATAGTGATGTTTCACGTGGAACATTTTTCGACGGAATCCTCTATGTTATTTTCTTTTTTTCATTATATTTGAATAAAGTAAATCCACTTATAATTAATTGATTAATCAGGAATCATAAGCTCAATTTTATTATTCCAAATTTGGTCGATGGCAAGGATATGTCGAAGAATGTATAGATATGTTAGACTATGAAATATCCTTGTTTTACCAATTCGGAGAGAAAATTTCCCTAATGAAATGTAATGTAAATGTTAAAGGAATGCAAAGCTTGTGTAGAGTTTTTAGTATAAAATGAAAATGGAAAAGAGGAAAGATAATGTTATTCGATACACATGTTCATCTTAATGATTCACAGTATGCTGAAGATCTTGAAGTAGTGATTCAAAATGCAAAAGAAGCGGGCGTATCCAATATGGTTGTCGTTGGTTTCGATCGACCAACAATCACGAAAGCAATGGAGCTTGTTGAAACGTATGAATTTCTTTATGCAAGTGTTGGATGGCATCCTGTAGATGCGATTGATATGACTGAACAAGATTTAGCATGGATTGAACAGCTAGCAAAACATCCTAAAGTAGTTGCGTTAGGTGAAATGGGTTTGGACTATCATTGGGATAAGTCTCCAAAGGACATTCAAAAAGATGTGTTTCGGAAACAAATACGATTAGCAAAAAAGGTGAAATTACCAATTATTATTCATAATCGTGAAGCAACACAGGACATCGTAGACATTTTGAAAGAAGAGGATGCAAAAGAAGTTGGCGGTATTATGCATTGCTTTAGCGGAAGTACCGAAGTGGCTAAAGAATGCATCGATATGAACTTTTTCATCTCTTTAGGAGGCCCAGTGACCTTTAAAAATGCAAAAAAGCCAAAAGAAGTAGCATCTGAGATTCCATTAAGTCACCTATTGATAGAAACCGATTGTCCGTATTTAGCACCACACCCTTACAGAGGAAAAAGAAATGAGCCAGCATATGTAAAGCTTGTAGCTGAGCAAATTGCTATGATTAAGGGGATACCATTAGAGGAAGTGGCAGAAATAACGAATAGGAATGCAAAAAGATTATTCGGAATCGATTGTTAGAGGATAATGTCGAATATATCAGCACTTTGTCCACTAACTTTCCAAAAAAATTAAAGGTTCTACATGTCTCACTTACCTCATAGGATAACCTTGTCGATATGTCACCCGATTATTTTCTCGGAAATGTAAAAAATAGGAATAACGGTTTTTAAAAACAAGAGGGTTGACAGTCGGCAAGATCGTCTATATAATCTCACGAAGAGAAGGAGGCGTTTCATTTTCATGAATTTTAAGCATGTGAAAAGCCTGTTTTCCAAAACAGCGAGTAGTAAAAGACTTACTATTGTGGTTACCAGTTCCCTCGTTTTCGTAGCGACATTAGGGTTAATTACCTATGAAACTACTAAAAAAACAGTCGCTATGACTCTTGATGGGAAGGAAAAGATTATAAGGACACACTCAGAAACAGTAGGTAATATTCTGGAGGAGTTGGATATTGAATTACACTCAAAAGATTATTTGTCCTTACCAGTGGAGACGGCGGTAAAGGATAAGCTATCCTTTGTATGGGAACCAGCGAAGCAAGTACATCTATCAATTGATGGAAAGCAGCGAAGTGTTTGGACGACAGAAGATACAGTAAAGGACTTACTTAAAGATGAAAATATTGAGATTGGAAGTCACGACCAGATAAAACCAAAACTAGATGAGAACATCTCTGAAAATATGAAAATAGATATTTCAAAAGCATTTTCACTTACACTTAATGATGGTGGGAAGAAAAAAAAGGTTTGGTCAACTTCGACTACTGTCGCTGACTTTTTAAAGCAACAGGGAATTAAACTTGAAGACTTAGATCGTACGAAACCGGATCTAGATAAAAAAGTTAGTCCAGAAGATATAATCAAAGTGATCAGAGTTAAAAAAGTCAGCGATGTGGTGGAAGAACCAGTTGAATATGCTGTGCAAACAAGAAAAGATGCAGACCTTCTTAAAGGTCAGGAAAAGATTATACAGCACGGTCAAAATGGATTGGTTAGAAAAGAATATGAAGTAACAAAGGAAAATGGGAAAGAAGTTAGCCGCAAATTAATAAACGAAAAAACGCTAAAAGAAAGTAAAGAAAAAATTGTTAATGTCGGAACAAAAGTTGTAACAGCTCAGGTTTCTCGTGGTGAAAGTGAAGCTGGCGGTACTGAATATTATGTATCATCAACGGCCTATACTGCTAATTGCAATGGATGTTCAGGTCAAACGGCAACGGGAATAAATCTGCATTCAAATCCCAATTTAAAAATTATCGCCGTGGATCCTAATTTCATACCCCTTGGAACAAAGGTATATGTTGAAGGATACGGTTATGCCGTTGCAGCAGATACAGGTGGCGCGATAAAGGGCAGAAAAATTGATGTATTTTTTAATAATAATTCCCAAGCATATAGATGGGGAAGAAAACAAGTTAAGATTCGAATTCTAAATTAATGGCTGATGCAGAGGATATCCCTCTGCTTTTCTTTTTTTTATTAATACAATTATAATATAAGTAGTTTATAATATTAGACGAAATTTGTTACAAAAATGTTTCAATTATTTTGGAGGAAAAATGAAAATAAAAGAAATTATTGTAGTCGAAGGAAGAGATGATACAACAGCTATTAAAAGAGCTGTTGATGCAGATACAATCGAAACGAACGGTTCGGCAGTTTCGAAAATGACAATTGAAAAGGTCAAACTGGCACAAGAAAAAAGGGGGGTAATCATTTTTACGGACCCAGACTATCCCGGAGAACGAATACGGAGAATTGTGTCAGAACAAGTTCCCGGCTGTAAGCACGCCTTTATTAAAAAGAAGGATGCAAAACCAACTTCCGGAAAGGGGATCGGGGTGGAGCATGCAAGCCCCGAGGTTATACGGGAAGCTTTAAAAGAGGCACATACAATGGAAGAGGAAATTATCGAAGTAATCACCCAGGAAGACTTAATTCTTGCGGGATTAATTGGTGGGAGTAAAGCGAAACACAGAAGAGAAAGACTGGGTGAATTATTAAAAATAGGATATACAAACGGAAAACAGCTACATAAACGACTAATGATGTTTCAAATTAGTAAGGAAGCGTTTATTAAGGCTTTTGAAAAGGTTTTACAGGAGGAAGAAAATGCATAAAGACATCGCTACACCAGTACGAACGAAAGAAATTTTACAGAAGTACGGATTTGCCTTTAAGAAAAGCCTAGGTCAAAATTTTTTAATTGATCCCAATATATTAAAAAATATTACAGAGCATGCAGGATTATCAAAGGATTCTGGTGCAATTGAAATCGGGCCTGGGATAGGAGCATTAACTGAGCATCTTGCAAGGACAAGTAAAAAAGTAGTGGCGTTTGAAATAGATCAGCGGTTACTTCCAATTTTAGAAGATACTTTATCACCTTATAATAATGTTAAAATCATTCATCAGGATGTTTTAAAAGCGGACATTCATCAAATTGTTGAAGAAGAATTTAAAGACGTTAATGATTTAATGGTAGTAGCCAATTTACCATATTATGTGACAACGCCAATTATTATTAGACTGTTATCTGAGCATTTGCCGCTAAGGGGAATAGTTGTTATGCTCCAAAAGGAGGTAGCCGATCGTATAAGTGCCAAGCCAGGTACGAAAGAATACGGTTCTTTATCAATTGCGATTCAGTACTACACAAAAGCGGAGACCGTCATGGTCGTTCCGAAAACCGTGTTTATGCCACAGCCTAATGTGGATTCAGCGGTGATCCGATTGACATTGCACGATAAACCAATTGTCGAGGTAGATAATGAGGAATTCTTTTTTCAAGTCACACGTGCATCTTTTGCACAAAGACGAAAAACAATCTTAAACAATCTTACAAGTCAACTTCCGAATGGGAAAGAGCTGAAAATGGAGATTTTAAAGGCATTAGACATAGCGAATATTGATCCAACAAGAAGGGGAGAAACGCTTTCCATTGAGGAATTTGCTCTTCTCTCTAATCAACTTTTTTCTATCTACAAATAATTCATTTATTAAAAGGGCTACCATATAGATTTGGTTTGCCCTTTTTTGCACAACTTCCTTTTTTTCGCATAGCCTAGTGTTAGAAGTTAAGATTATTTGCTTTTCAATGGAGTTGACACCTCATGGGCGTGGCTATTAATTCAATTGTGGGACGGAAATCATATCACTGTGACCTCTTATTTAGAGTCATTGATATAAAAGAAAATAACGGTGTAAAGACGGCAATTCTTTATGGAGAGGATTATCGGTTAATTGCGGATGCGCCATTTGCGGATCTTGTCACGGTAGATTCGGAGGAACGTTCAAAAATCTCAAGGGAATTTCAATCGTTAGAAGCACAATCACTTGAATTATTCCAACAAGATATTGATCTATTGCGGCAAAAGCGTGAATATGAAGCAACAAATGGCTACAGTCAGGACTTTAATTATTTCCATATTCCTGGTCGTGTTCTTCATCTTGATGGGGATCCTTCCTATTTAAAAAAGTGTATCGATTTATATGAAAAGATCGGGGTAAAAGTATACGGTGTACACTGCTATGAGAAAGATATGCCTCAGCAGATCGGTCCGTTAATTGATAAATTCCGGCCGGACATATTAGTCATTACCGGTCATGATTCATATTCTAAGTCAAAAGGTAAAAAGACAGATATTAATGCATATAGACATTCGAAGTATTTTGTAAGAACCGTAATTGAGGCAAGAAAAAAGGTTCCACATTTAGATCAATTAATTATCTTCGCAGGAGCTTGTCAATCACATTTTGAATCTCTAATTCATGCAGGAGCGAATTTTGCTAGTTCCCCATTAAGGGTTAATATTCACGCGCTTGATCCAGTCTATATTGTTGCCAAAATTAGCTTCACATCTTTTATGGACCAAGTTAATGTATGGGATGTATTACGTAATACATTAACTGGTGAAAAGGGTTTAGGAGGAATTGAAACAAAGGGCGTACTTCGAACAGGTGCACCTTATAAACCAATAGTTGAGGACTAAATGAAAAGATCTCTATTATGTTTTTCATTAGAGATCTTTTCTATTACTCCTTTAAAACGGTATATATTAATTTCTTACATATAATTTATTTTATTGGGAAAAGTAATTTGTGAAAAGATCGTTGTAAAAAAAACTGTTATTTTGATGAATGAAAAGTGTTGACAGTACAATCGTTTCATTGATAAAATATTTATTTTATATTTGACCTTTTTCAAATAAAGTGTTATACTATTACATAGTGAGGTGGAGCGAAATGCCAAAAACATTAACTGACATTAAAAGATCGCTTGATTCCAATTTAGGAAAACGATTAATGTTAAAAGCTAATGGTGGACGAAGAAAAACGATTGAACGTTCGGGTGTTTTGGCAGAAACTTATCCATCAGTTTTTGTCATCGAATTAGATCAAGAGGAAAACTCGTTTGAACGTGTTTCCTACAGCTATGCAGATGTGCTTACTGAAACGGTCCAACTAACCTTCTATGATGAAGCAACAGGAAATATAGCATTAGGGCAGCAGTAAACATTATGTTTACTGCTTTTTGTTTTGCGCTTTAATATTTTAGTTACTTATAAATACAATAGGTACGAACATACTATATATGCGGCGTGTTAAAGGAGGATATTCACTATGGGCAGAACAAGAGGAATAATGTCTGATCGGTTCAAAGAAGAACTAGCAAAAGATTTAGGTTTCTATGATGTCGTTAAACAAGAAGGCTGGGGCGGCATAAAGGCCAGAGATGCAGGAAACATGGTTAAACGTGCCGTTGAAATCGCTCAACAACAACTTGCTAACAAGAAGAATTCCTAAAAAGGCTACTCGAGCTCGAGGAGAATAATAACTTACATGCCGTAAGACCGAGTGAATTCCTCGGTCTTTTTTTCTATATTATATATGCAAATAATAAGTACTTCCAAAGAATGCTTGAAAATGGTAAAATACAATACTTGTGAAGAGGTTATATGGCAATTATTGTTTGTGGTAAAATAGTACAAACTTATAAATACATAAATGAAAATTAATGTTGAATTAGAGTGGGTGGGTATATTGACAATTTTTATAAAAGCACCGGCTAAAATAAATTTAACTTTGGATGTTCTAAACAAACGGAATGATGGCTATCATGAGGTTGAAATGATTATGACTACGATTGATCTATCGGACCGAATCGGATTATCCGAAATTAATGAAAATGAAATTCGGATTATTTCGCAGAATCGATTTGTTCCCGATGATCAACGTAATTTAGCCTATCAAGCAGCAAGAGTCCTAAAGGAAAAGTTTAATGTTAAACAAGGTGTGAGTATTACCATTGATAAAGCAATTCCTGTAGCTGCAGGATTAGCGGGTGGCAGTAGTGATGCAGCTGCAACCTTAAGAGGTTTAAACAAACTATGGAATTTAGGTCTTTCTTTAGACCAACTTGCTGAAATTGGAGCAGAAATTGGTTCAGATGTTTCCTTTTGTGTATATGGTGGAACAGCAATGGCGAAAGGGCGAGGGGAGAAAATCACTTATTTGCCAGCTCCGCCTAATTGTTGGGTGATATTGGCGAAGCCTTCAATTGGTGTTTCGACCGCTGATGTCTATCGTAATTTAGATCTATCTAAAGTCAATCACCCCGATTCCAATGCGATGATTGCAGCACTTCAAAACGGAAGTTATTCATCGGTCTGTAGCTGTATTGGCAATGTGTTAGAAAGTGTAACTTTATCAATGCATCCAGAAGTTCAACACATTAAAGAGCAAATGGAACGATTTGGTGCGGATGCCGTATTAATGAGTGGAAGTGGACCAACCGTATTCGGACTTGTCCAATACGACTCTAGATTGCAAAGAATTTATAATGGACTAAGGGGATTTTGTGACCAAGTGTATGCAGTCCGGATGCTTGGAGAGAGAGTTTCAGACTAATAAAGATAAATGGTAACTGTTCCATAGACAAAAGCCGTACATTAATGTAATATTATTTTTAAATATTCGGGTTTTAGGAGGTGTGACATTGAAGTTTCGTCGTAGTGAACGGTTAATAGATATGACGCATTATTTACTTGAACGCCCAAAAGAGTTAGTGTCATTAACCTTCTTTTCAGAAAAGTATGAATCAGCTAAGTCCTCAATTAGTGAAGATTTGGCAATTATTAAAGATACCTTTGAAAAGCAAGGTATAGGATCGCTTCAAACAATTCCCGGAGCTTCCGGGGGAGTAAAATATATACCACGTACGAATAAAGAGGATGCTAAAAAGTTCATTAATGAATTATGTCGGTTAATTGCAGATTCCGATCGATTGTTACCCGGTGGGTATTTATATTTAACGGATCTTCTTGGAAATCCACAAATAGTAAGTAAAGTGGGCAAATTGCTTGCATCATCATTTGCGGATACTGATATTGATGTCATAATGACAGTTGCTACTAAAGGGATTTCTATTGCACATGCAACAGCCGCCTATTTGAATGTACCGGTTGTCATTGTTCGAAGAGACAGTAAAGTAACTGAGGGATCGACTGTTAGTATTAATTATGTTTCAGGTTCATCAAAAAGAATTCAAACAATGGTGCTTTCAAAACGAAGCTTAAATGAAGGTGCAAAAGTCCTTATCGTCGATGACTTTATGAAAGCAGGCGGAACGGTAAAGGGAATGGTTAATCTTTTAGATGAATTCAATGCATCACTAGCAGGAATCGCGGTATTATTGGAGTCTGAAGAGGCAGAAGAAAGATTAGTGGATGACTATGTTTCATTGGTGAAATTAATGGATGTCAATGTAAAAGAAAAGAAGATTAAAGTAATTGAAGGTAATTATTTTACGAACAAATAAGGGGGATTTTTTTATGAAAAAAGTATCAACAGTTGATGCGCCGGCAGCTATCGGTCCATATTCACAAGGAATGATCGTGAATAATATTTTTTATAGTTCCGGGCAAATTCCACTTACACCAGACGGATCTCTTGTAACAGGAGATATTAGGGAGCAGACACATCAAGTATTTAAAAATTTAGATGCCGTTTTAAAAGCAGCGGGTGCTTCATTTGATACAGTGGTTAAAGCAACGGTATTTATAAAAAATATGGATGAATTTGCAATAATTAATGAAATTTATGGAGAATATTTTTCTACACATAAGCCTGCGAGATCTTGTGTAGAAGTTTCAAGACTTCCAAAAGATGTATCGATAGAAATAGAGGTCATTGCTTTAATTAAATAGAATTTCTAATCGGCTTTTTAGAAAATAGCCGATTTTTTTATGCCGGAATTGTTTAATATAGGAATATTTGGTCAACAATTAGTTAATATGCAGTAAATTAAATATAAAATATAAGAGTCCTATAAATTTTTTAAAAAATTTTACAATTTAAGAAGGAATATATCAAAATCTGTTGAATACTTTAACTAGATTCAATCTATGTGAAAAGGTGGTGAGCAGGATGGAAGTGACAGATGTAAGATTACGCCGTGTTAATACAGAAGGGCGAATGCGTGCGATTGCTTCTATTACACTAGATAATGAATTTGTTGTCCATGATATACGTGTAATTGACGGGAATAATGGATTATTTGTAGCAATGCCGAGTAAACGTACTCCGGATGGAGAGTTTAGGGATATCGCTCATCCAATCAATTCTAATACTAGAAGCAAGATTCAAGAGTCAGTATTAGCGGAGTATCATCGTTTGGGAGAGTTAGAAGAAGTTGAGTTTGAAGAAGCTGGCGCTTCCTAACAGATAAAGCACCAAGAGCCTACTCCAAAAAGTAAGGCTCTTTTTTTATGCTGATCTGGGAAAGATAAAACCGTAATGTTCAGTTTTCCATCATACATAGAAATCCTCTGTCCTCCATTTTTGAATTCTAATCCATATATTTCTTAAAATAAGGTTTTTACAATTGACAATTCTTTGTATATCTCGATGTTGTCTTGAAATTAAGTTTGAATTGCGATATATTTTTTTATGGATAAAAAGGTTTATTGGGGGACCAAATATGACAAATCGATTTGCTGTTATTTTAGCAGCTGGCCAAGGAACACGGATGAAATCGAAACTTTATAAAGTATTGCATCCTGTTTGTGGAAAGCCCATGGTAGAACATGTTGTTGATCAAATCGGTAAATTGGAAATCAATAAAATGGTAACGATCGTTGGCCATGGTGCAGAATTGGTGAAGGAAAAACTAGAAGGAAAAACAGCTTTTGCGCTTCAAGAAAAACAATTGGGAACTGCCCATGCTGTTATGCAAGCGGATGAAATTTTAGCTGATAAAGATGGAATTACTTTAGTAGTTTGTGGTGATACCCCTCTCATACAAGCAGAGACAATGGAAGCATTGATGAGGCATCATGAGGAACAAAAGGCTAAAGCGACTATATTAACAGCATATACAGAAAAACCCGAAGGCTATGGAAGAATTATTCGAAATGAACAAGGCTTCGTAGAAAGAATTGTTGAGCATAAAGATGCAACGGAAGATGAACGTAAAGTAAGAGAAATCAATACCGGTGTTTTTTGCTTTGATAACAAAGCTTTATTTCAAGCACTTAGCAAAGTTTCTAACGATAATGTACAAGGTGAATACTACTTGCCTGATGTAATCGAAATTTTGAAAAACGAAGGTGAAGTTGTTTCAGCTTATCAAACAGAAAATATGGACGAAACATTAGGTGTCAATGATCGAATCGCTCTTTCAAATGCGGAAAGGATTATGAAAAAGCGGATTAATGAGTATCATATGAGAAATGGTGTGTCGATTATAGATCCGGAGCAAACGTATATTGGAGTAGATATTATCATTGGATCAGATACAGTTATCTATCCGGGTGTACAATTATCAGGACAAACGATCATTGGTGAAGATTGTATTATTGGTCCAAATTCCGAAATTAAAGATTGTACAATCAATAACGGGACTGTTATTCAGCAATCAGTAGCTCATAATAGTGCGATTGGTGCAAATGTAAAGATTGGTCCATTTGCTCATATCCGTCCAGACTCTAATATATCCGACGACGTTAAAATAGGAAATTTTGTTGAAATTAAAAAAGCGAAGTTTGGAAAAGGAAGTAAAGCATCGCATTTAAGTTATATAGGGGATGCAGAAGTTGGGTCTGATGTAAATATTGGCTGTGGCTCAATTACTGTAAACTACGATGGAAAAAATAAATATTTAACAAAAATTGAAGATGGTGTGTTTGTTGGTTGCAATTCCAACTTAGTTGCCCCTGTTACGGTTGGAAAAAATGCTTATATTGCAGCGGGATCAACTATTACAAAAGATGTACCTGGCGACGCATTATCCATTGCACGTGCAAGACAAGTGAATAAAGAGAATTATGTAAATAAATTAAAACACAATCAATAATTGGAGGTCCATCATGTCTAACCAGTATCTTGATCCTAACTTGAAAATCTTTAGTTTAAATTCAAATCATAAATTAGCAGAAGAGATTGCAAAAGTAGTTGGAGTAGAACTTGGTAAATGCTCTGTCACTCGATTTAGTGATGGAGAAATACAAATTAATATTGAAGAAAGTATTCGTGGGTGCGATGTATATGTTGTGCAACCAACTAGTGCCCCAGTGAATGAAAGCTTGATGGAACTTCTAATCATGATTGATGCGCTTAAACGTGCATCAGCGAAAACAATTAATATCGTTATGCCTTATTATGGATATGCTCGCCAAGACCGTAAAGCAAGAGCTAGGGAACCGATTACGGCTAAACTCGTAGCAAATCTTATTGAAACTGCAGGGGCAACAAGAGTGATCGCATTAGATTTACATGCTCCGCAAATTCAAGGATTTTTTGACATTCCAAATGATCACTTAATGGGTGTACCTATCTTAGCTGATTACTTTAAAAAGAAAAAGTTCACCGATGATATTGTCATTGTTTCTCCGGATCATGGCGGAGTTACTCGTGCCCGTAAAATGGCCGATCGTCTAAAGGCACCAATTGCAATTATTGATAAACGTCGACCAAGACCAAATGTTGCCGAAGTAATGAATATCGTCGGTAATATTGAAGGGAAAATTGCCATTTTAATTGATGATATTATTGATACAGCGGGTACGATCACATTAGCTGCTAATGCATTAGTAGAAAATGGTGCGAAAGAAGTGTATGCATGCTGTACTCACCCTGTTCTATCAGGACCAGCTATTGAACGTATAAATAATTCAAAAATTAAAGAATTAGTCGTAACTAATTCAATTGCATTATCAGAAGAAAAGAAATCAGATAAAATTGTTGAACTATCAATCGCTGCATTATTAGGAGAAGCAATTATTCGTGTACATGAAGAATTATCTGTAAGTACATTATTTGATTAATAGTTAAAGAATTGCGAGACTGGCATTTTGCTGGTCTTTTTTTGTTTTATGAGCAAAGGCTTATCGTCTAATTCCCTAATTTATGTTTAGACCCTTCTTTATTTGGGAAAAGATATGTAAGAGGGTTACATATTCAAGGAGGTTGTTAATAATGGCGGCAGTACTTGACGCAATTAAACGTAATAAAAAACAAAGATCTGAATTAAAAAACCTACGAGATATGGGAAATATCCCAGCAGTTATTTATGGGTATAATGTCGAAAATACACCGATTTATGTAAGCGGAGCAGATTTTATAAAAGTCATTCGTGATGCGGGAAGAAATGGAGTTATTTCTCTTAATATTAACGGGAATAAAAGAAACGTTATTTTAAACGATTATCAAGAGGATTGTATTAAAAAGGATATTATTCATATAGACTTTTTAGCAGTAGATATGAAGGCTGAAATTGAAGCAAACGTTAGGGTGGAATTAGTTGGAGATAGCGCTGGGGTAAGGGATGGAGGAGTCCTGCAGCAATCAGTTCATGAGTTGACTGTAATTGCTAAACCAGATGAATTGCCTGATGCAATTCAAGTAGATGTTACGAATCTTCAAGTTGGAGAAACAATAACGGTTTCGGATATTAAAGGTAATTACCCATACCAAATTACACAAGAAGATGAATTAACGATTGCTTCAGTTTTGGCTCCTCGTCAAGAAGAGGAGATTAGTACTGGAGAAGAACAAGAACCAGGAACTCCTGACAACTTAGAAGGCAGAGAAACAACAGAGTAACCTAATGAGTAAACATTTTTATCCTTAATGAAAAATAATAGCGGGCGTAACCGGGCGGGGTTACGCCTTTTTAAATATTTTACTTTTATCTTCTTCATATACATAATAAAAGGATAAGGATTAATAAGTAACATTGATAATATGTATATATGATATAGTAAAATAGAGGTGTGATGAATGAAATTAATTGTTGGTTTAGGAAACCCCGGTCCTCAGTATGACCGAACAAGGCATAATATTGGTTTTGAAGTAATTGATGAATTGGCGAAACGTTTCCATACCCCATTAAATCAGACAAAGTTTAAAGGTTTATATGCGTTGGTAAATAATTATGGGGAAAAATTCATTTTATTAAAGCCACTTACATATATGAATTTATCCGGTGAAAGCATACGTCCGCTTATGGACTATTATAATATTTCTATAGAAGATCTTGTCGTCATTTTTGATGACATGGATTTACCGGTAGGTAAAATACGCTTACGTCAAAAAGGAAGTGCGGGTGGACATAATGGAATTAAATCCACGATTGCCCATTTAGGAACACAGAATTTTAATCGAATTCGAATTGGAATCAATCGTCCCGAAAATGGAATGTCCGTCCCTGATTATGTGTTAGGGAAGTTTAGGAAGGATGAATGGGAGGTAGTACAAACTACCATCCAAAAAAGTGCGGATGCATGTGAAGAATGGCTAAAGAAACCTTTTCTTGAGGTAATGAATAATTATAATTAAGCTTGGCGTGAATAACTCCCTAATAACAGGTTAATACTAAATAAAAAGTACTGTTGATAGGGGGCCTCAATATGGCGATTCATTATTTTTGCCGTCATTGTGGTACAAATATAGGAAGTATTGACCATCAATCACTTCATTCAAAACACATTGGAATTGATATGTTAACAAATGAAGAGAGACAGGAAATGGTTTCATATGAATCAGATGGGAATATTCATATCCATTCCATATGTGAGGACTGCCAAGAGGCATTTGAAAGAAGTCCAAACTTACATGAATATGATTATTTGATTCATTAACCGCTTTGGGGAAAAGCTCCAAAGCATTTTTCTGTTTGGATTATTAAAGATAAAATAAATTCTATTTTGGAGGGAGGGGCTATTAGTTTGAAAGATTTACAAAAGATTATTTTACAGCAAGATGAAATGGACTCAGTAATCTCAGGTATTGAGGCAGGTTTGAAGGAACAACTTATTGCCGGTCTATCAGGCTCATCAAGGGCATTGTTTATTGCGTCTATTTATCAAAAAGTAGATCAGCAATTAATCATTGTTACTCATAATTTACTTCAAGCTCAAAAATTATATGAAGATTTGCAAAGCTTTATTGATGAAAATATGCTTTATTTATATCCTGCAAATGAATTGATTGCAGCTGAAATTGGAATTGCCAGTCCAGAGTTAAAAGGACAAAGGATTGAAGCCCTAAACTTTATGACTTCTAAGGCAAAAGGGATTGTCATTGTTCCTATGGCAGGATTGCGGAGGATTCTCCCATCCCCAACAATTTGGAAAAAATATCAACTGTCATTCAAAATTGGGCAGGATATTGATTTAGAAAATATATTAAACAATTTAATTATTATGGGTTATCAAAGAAATGAGATGGTGAGCGCTCCGGGAGAATTCAGTCTTCGGGGAGGAATACTTGATCTTTACCCATTAACAGAAGCAAACCCAGTTCGTATAGAACTTTTTGATACTGAAATTGATTCTATTCGTTTATTTTCACTTGAAAATCAAAAATCCCTTACAAAAGTAGAGGAGATTATTATTGGGCCTGCTACGGAATCGCCAATCGATCCTGAAAAGTTACTAGTAGTGGCAGATAAGTTAGAAAAGAATTTAGCGAATACTTTAAAAAAGGTTAAAAAGGATTCAGCAAAAGAACTGTTAGTTCAAAATATTGGCTATGATATCGAAATGCTTCGCAATAAACAAAAACCGGAACAATTTTTTAAATATACATCATTAGCCTATGAAACTCCTACTAGTTTACTAGATTATGCTTCCGGTGATGGTATATTAGTTTTTGATGAATATAGTCGGATCCAAGAAATAAATGATCGGTTATTGAATGAAGAAGCAGAGTGGTTTACTTCAATGCTGGAAGATGGGCAAATTGTGCATGATATTGAGGTGTCACATAGTTTATCAAAACTATTAGTTCAAACCACTCTTTCTCGTATTTACTTGTCATTATTTTTACGCCATATTCCTAACACGAGCCCACAAAATATTCTTAATATTACTTGTAGACCTATGCAAAATTTCCACGGACAAATGCACGTATTAAAGTCTGAAATTGACCGTTGGAAAAAAGGCCATTACACAGTTATTTTTCTTGGAAGTGATAAAAACCGTGTAAATAAGTTACATAGTGTCTTAGAGGATTATGAAATCGAAGCTGCAGTTATCGAAGATAGAGGTAAGGTTTTGCAAAATCATATACAAGTGATTGAAGGAACTTTAAATACTGGTTTTGAACTATCCATGATGAAATTGGCAGTCATTACAGAAGAAGAACTTTTTAACAAAAGTAAGAAAAAGACAAAAAACAGACAAAGATTGACTAACGCGGAAAAAATTAAAAGCTATTCAGAGCTCAAAGTAGGCGACTATGTTGTTCATGTGAATCATGGGATAGGAAAATATTTAGGAATAGAAACGTTAGTCATTAACGGTATTCATAAAGATTATCTACATTTAAGATATCAAGGGAATGATAAACTCTATGTACCTGTTGAACAAATAGAATTGGTTCAAAAATATGTAGGTTCTGAAGGAAAAGAACCAAAGATTTATAAATTAGGTGGTAGTGACTGGAAGCGTGTGAAGAAAAAAGTTCAATCATCTGTACAGGATATCGCGGATGATTTAATTAAGCTCTACGCAGAAAGGGAAGCCGCAAAAGGGTACGCTTTTTCACCTGATGGGGATTTACAAAGAGAATTTGAAACATCTTTCCCATATCAACCGACAGAGGACCAACTTCGTTCTGTGCAAGAAATTAAGCATGACATGGAGAGGGAACGGCCAATGGATCGTTTATTATGCGGTGATGTTGGTTATGGAAAAACGGAAGTAGCAATTCGCGCCGCATTTAAAGCGATTATGGATGGTAAGCAAGTAGCTTTTTTAGTGCCAACTACAATATTAGCACAGCAACATTTTGAAACAATTAAAGAGCGTTTTCAAGACTATCCAATTAACATTGGCCTATTGAGTCGCTTTCGAACGAAAAAACAGCAGACAGAAACATTAAAAGGGTTAAAAAATGGTACGGTAGATATTGTTGTCGGGACACATCGACTTCTTTCAAAGGATGTTCAGTACCATGATTTAGGTTTATTAATTATTGACGAAGAACAACGTTTTGGCGTGACACATAAGGAAAAAATCAAGCAATTGAAAACAAATGTTGATGTATTAACATTAACAGCAACACCAATACCAAGAACGCTTCATATGTCTATGCTGGGGGTTCGGGATTTATCTGTGATTGAAACACCACCGGAAAACCGTTTTCCGGTTCAAACATATGTGATGGAGTATAATGGTCACTTCGTTCGCGAAGCTATCGAACGTGAATTATCCAGAAACGGACAAGTATATTTTCTATATAATAGAGTAGAAGATATTGCAAGAAAAGTGGAAGAAATATCGGCATTAGTCCCCGATGCACGGGTAACGTTTGCTCATGGTCAAATGACAGAAGGAGAATTGGAGTCAGTTATATTAAGCTTCTTAGAGGGCGAATACGATGTATTAGTAACGACAACAATTATTGAAACAGGTGTGGATATCCCTAATGTAAACACGTTAATTGTGTATGATGCGGATCGGATGGGCTTATCCCAATTGTATCAATTACGTGGCCGTGTTGGTCGTTCAAATCGGGTTGCATATGCTTATTTTACGTATCGAAAAGATAAAGTTCTAACCGAAGTATCTGAGAAGAGATTGCAAGCGATTAAAGAATTTACTGAACTAGGTTCCGGTTTTAAAATTGCCATGCGAGATTTATCGATACGTGGTGCCGGAAATATTCTTGGTGCCCAGCAACATGGATTTATTGATTCCGTAGGATTTGATCTTTATTCTCAAATGTTAAAAGAGGCAATTGAGGAACGGAAAGGGCAAGGACAAACGACCAAACCTTCATTTGAAGTGGAATTAGAAATAGATGCCTATATACCGGATACGTATATTGCCGATGGTCATCAAAAAATTGAGATGTATAAAAGGTTTAGAGGAATCACTACTCTAGAAGAAGTTGAAGAGTTAAAGGAAGAGATGATTGATAGATTTGGTGATTATCCATTACAGGTTGCACTTTTGTTTATGGTAGCTGAAATAAAGGTTTATGGATCAAGTGCAATGCTGGAGTCAATCAAACAAGTGAAACAACAAATCACCATTCTTATGTCAGAACAGGGAACAAAAAATGTGGATGGTCCGAAACTAGTTGAGGCTTTAAATAAATATGGACGATCTGTAGGTTTTGGAATGGATGGTAATAAACTAAAAATAACTTTAGCCATAAAGGGTCAAGAGCAAGAGAAATGGGTTTCTCTCGCATACCAAATTATAAAAGAGATAAAAGATGCAGTAAAAGAAGAGGAGCATGTCAGCTAATGATATGCTCTTTTTCATATTAATGTTTTTTATCTAAAAAATAGGGAAAAGAAGATTAAGGATTTATTTTTTTCAAAAAGAAGCAGAAAATATAAGTCATATGTATAGAACTTTTTAGATGTAAGATACTAATGTCAACAAAGGGAAAAGATTCAATTAAATCCATAGTAATAAAATAATGTAAAAAATCATCTGATGAAAGTGAGGCAACATAAGGTGAAAGCAACTGGTATTGTTCGTCGAATTGATGATTTAGGAAGAGTGGTTATTCCAAAGGAAATCCGTAGAACTCTCCGAATTCGTGAAGGAGATCCATTAGAAATTTTTGTGGATCGCGATGGAGAAGTGATTCTTAAAAAGTATTCACCAATTAGTGAATTAAGTGATTTTGCGAAAGAATATGCAGAGGCCTTATATGACAGTTTATCCTGCCAGGTGTTAATCTGTGATCGGGATGCGGTTATCTCTGTTGCAGGTGGATCCAAAAAGGATTATTTGAATAAAAACATCGGTGAAAAAGTGGAAAAAGTAATGGATGATCGAAATCCACTCCTAGTAACGCAAAAGGGACAAGCGGCCCTTGTGGAAGGAGTAGAAGAGGAGTTGGCCTCTTATACTGTTTCACCAATTATTGCAAATGGGGATCCGATTGGAGCAGTTATCCTATTCTCTAAAGACCGAACTCTAGGTGAAGTGGAACAAAAGGCAGCAGAAACTGCTTCTGGGTTTTTAGCTAGACAAATGGAACATTAAAAAACGAACGTTACATACAAAAGGTATGTACTACGATCCCGATCCTTTTTTAAAGAAGCAGTCATTCCTGCTTCTTTTTTTTCTGTTATGCTATAATACATAGGATTTGAATAAATGAGGTAGGTTGAAAAAATTGCCTTTTGATAACTCAAGATTATTACTTAAGGGAGCATTTATTTTAACAATTGCGGCAACTATTACAAAAATATTAAGTGCCGTTTATCGTGTTCCCTTTCAAAATATAGTTGGTGATATTGGATTTTATATTTATCAACAGGTGTATCCAATTTATGGTCTAGCGATTGCATTAACCACATATGGTTTTCCTGTTATCATATCAAAATTAGTTGCTGAAGCTGAAGCCACTAAGGAAATGGATAGTCGTCAGATCGTTTATATATCTTTCCTGCTAATTGGTATATTTGGACTTTTTACTTTTTTGTTCGTCTTCTTTGGCTCCGATTTTATAGCAGGTTGGATGGGAGATAAGCAATTAACATCATTGATAAAAATCGTATCCTTTTCATTTTTGCTTGTGCCATTTATCTCTACGATTCGCGGTTATTTCCAAGGGAAAGGGAACATGATGCCGACTGCAATTTCACAAGTGCAAGAGCAGTTCATTCGGGTAATCTTTATCCTTTTACTAGCGTCTATTTTAGTGAAGAATGGTTCTTCCCTTTATAAAGTTGGAAGCGGCACAGTATTAAGTTCTATTATTGGCAGTTCAGCAGCGTTGATAACGTTATTCATTTTTTACTTTCGACATAAAGGAAGTAATGTGCAGTTTCGTACAAGCGGATTTACATTCGTAGCCAAAAGGTTGTTGATACAAGGGCTGGCTATATGTATTAGTGGGGCACTTCTTATTTTGTTCCAGTTTGTTGATTCACTAAATATTTATTCTTTATTAGTTAAATCGGGTATGGAAATTGACCAAGCGAAGGGACTTAAGGGGATATATGACAGAGGGCAGCCGTTAATTCAATTAGGTACAGTCGTTGCGACATCTTTTTCCTTAACACTTGTACCAGCATTGACCTCAAGTAGATCATCAATGGGGGAAGCTGACTTTTTTGATAAAATTGGATTGGCTATAAAAATTAGTGTGATTGTCGGATTAGGAGCAACAGTAGGAATCATTTGTATCATGGAACCAACAAACATCATGTTGTTTTCTACTAACGATGGTACAAACGTTCTTCAAGTTTTTTCAATTTCAATCCTCTTCAGCTCAATGATTTTAACGATGTCCGGTATATTACAAGGAATAGGATTAATTAAAGATTCAGCGATATATGTGCTTATCGGAGTGGCTGTGAAGTATTTGGGAAACTATTTATTCATTCCTAAATATGGGACAATAGGGGCCAGTTTATCAACAGTTATTGCCTTAATAGTAATCTTAGTATTGTGTATATATAAGCTAAAAAAGATGGGTATACAATTATTAGCTTATTCTTTTTACGCAAAAGTTATTGTAAGTGCGTTATTTATGGCATTTATTTTGCGTTTTTGGACGGCCGTTTTTATCTATTTTAACCTGACTAGTAGATTATGGAGTACGATTAATGCTTTGGGCGGTGTGATGGTTGGAGGAATCGTTTATATATTCATGGTAAAGATTTTAAAACTATTAAATGAAAAAGAATTAGAGAGCATCCCATTTGGGAAACATTTTATACATACGAAGTAAAACGAAGATGGAGGATTAGAATGGTCAAACAGATCACAATTATAGGATTAGGTGCTGGAAACATGGAACAGCTCCCTCTTGGTGTGTACCGATTATTAAAGGGTGAAAATAAAATTTATCTACGAACAAAGGAACATCCCGTCATTCGCGAACTTGAAGGGGAAGGTTTGAATTATACAAGTTTTGATTATGTATATGAAAGACATGATCAATTTGAAGATGTGTATCAAGAAATAACTCAACTTCTTTTGGGTGCTGCAAAAAGTGAAAATATCATTTATGGTGTTCCGGGTCATCCGCTAGTTGCTGAAAAAACCGTTCAACTATTGATAGAAGAAGGACCAAAGCAAAATATTGAGATTACGATTGGTGGAGGGCAAAGCTTTATCGACGCGTTATTTTCCGCTGTTAAAGCCGATCCAATTGAAGGCTTTCAGCTTTTAGATGGAACAGATTTACATTTACACGATATTCGTACTACGCAACACCTTATCATTGGTCAAGTATATGATGCGTATGTTGCTTCAGATGTGAAACTTACTTTAATGGAAAAATATCCGGATGACTACGAGGTAATCATTGTAACAGCAGCCGGCAGTGATAAAGAATTAATACAAAAGGTGCCTCTTTTTGAATTAGATCGACAAATTTCCTTGAATAATTTAACAAGTCTTTACATCCCTCCGATGAAAGAAATATTGCTTAAGGAATTTACCGCGTTAAGAGAGATTATTTCTGAATTAAGAGGGCCAAATGGATGTCCTTGGGATAAAAAGCAGACCCATCAATCATTGAAAAAATATTTAATTGAAGAATCGTATGAATTACTTGAAGCGATTGATGAAGATGATATTGATCATATGATAGAAGAGCTTGGGGATGTTCTTCTACAGGTCATGCTCCATTCACAAATTGGTGAGGATGAAGGAATGTTTTCTATTGACGATGTAATTGAAAGTATTTCTGAAAAGATGATTCGAAGACATCCCCATGTGTTTGGTGATCGGAATGTTTCAAATGCTGAAGAGGTTGTGAAAAATTGGAATGAAATAAAGGCGGAGGAAAAAGGCAAAGGTGAGCGGGAGACGTCTATCGTCAATCAGGCGGGAAAAGGACTACCGGCAATTATGCGAGCGTTTAATTTACAAAAATATGCAACTAAATTAGGTTTTGATTGGGATCATGCAAAGGATGCATGGGAAAAAGTTCATGAGGAAATAAAGGAATTTGAAATAGAAATGACGAATGAACATAAAGAGAATCAGCTTGAGGAGTTGGGTGATCTTTTATTTGCAATCGTTAATGCGGCTCGTCTTTTATCTATTCATCCGGAAGAAGCACTTGAAATGGCTAATCAAAAGTTTATTAGACGGTTTTCCTATATTGAAAATTATGTAAAGAATAGCGGAAAACCTTTTCAAGCATTCACATTAGATGAATTAGACCGCATTTGGAACGAAGCGAAAGTCAAAGGATTATAAAAGAGCGACGTTAAGATTTTAAATGGGGTGATATACATGTCAACAATGCGTTTAGATAAGTTTTTAAAGGTATCGAGGTTAATTAAGAGAAGAACATTAGCAAAAGAGGTAGCAGATCAGGGGAGAATCACAATAAATGGTATAACTGCAAAGGCAAGTTCGAATGTAAAGGTGGGAGATGAATTACAGGTTCGTTTTGGGCAAAAGCTTGTTACGGTAAAAATTACAAATCTCCAGGAATCTACACGTAAAGAGGATGCGGCAAATATGTATTCTATCCTTAAGGAAGAACGAATAAATGTAGAACAATAGTAGGTTAACCAAAAAGTATTTTTATATGGTACTTTTTGGTTAACCTTTATTTTTTAGTATCCCCCTGTATAAGTTTTTAAAAAGAGGAAAGTTCTTTTTTTTAAAAGCTTGTCATACATATAATACAAAGCTTGTTCAATTAATTTAGAACTGCGTAATGAAAGTGGGGGAGTTTTTTGAATCAATATTATGATAGTTCACCAAATAGTAAATCGACAACAACCCAAGAACATGACGTGATGATGAGAGGGAGGAAACTCTTAGATATTACTGGCGTTAAACAAGTGGAAAGTTTTGATAATGAGGAATTTTTACTCGAAACAGTTATGGGCTTTTTATCGATTCGTGGTCAAAATCTGCAAATGAAAAACCTGGATGTTGATAAAGGGGTCGTATCCATTAAAGGAAAGGTTTTCGATTTAGTCTATTTAGATGATCATCATGGAGAGAAAGCTAAAGGATTCTTTAGCAAAATATTTCGATGAGCTTGGCTACTCAATTTTATACCATGCTTGCCATGATCTCCATGGGAAGCTTTTTTGGTGCCACCCTTGACACGTATAATCGATTTTTAAAGCGAAGTGTGAGGAAGCGTTGGATTGTTTTTATTCATGATGTCATGTTTTGGTTATTGCAAGGCTTACTGATATTTTATATTTTGTTTTTGGTGAACTTTGGGGAAATCCGTTTTTACATTTTTGTTGCACTAGTCTGTGGTTTTGCTGCTTATCAAGCGTTAATGAAAACAACCTATCTTAAGCTATTGGAAACAATTATTAATATTACAATAGCAATCGTTTCATTTCTTAAAGACTTATTTACAACCATAATATACAATCCCTTAAAATGGATGATTATTTTATTTATTACGATTTTAGTCGGAATAGGAAAAGGTTCATATTCCCTTGTACAATTTATTCTTAAGATGATATTATTAATGGTAAAGATTCTATTTAAACCAATTATTTGGATTTGCAAAACTTTTTGGCGAGTATTCCCGACATCTGTTAAAAAATATATCGAAAAATTTTATAAAGGAATTGAAGGAACTGCAAAAAAAGGAACGAATAAATTAGTAAATGGTTTTAAATTCATTTTTGGTGTTAACAGAAATAAATAAACTGGCTTATCTTTAATAAGTATGTGCTCATTACTAGAAAAGGAGGGGTAGAAATGGGTAGCAAATCTAGGCAAAAAATTATGACTATGGAAAATACGTATACAAAACAACAAGAAATAAAAGAAAGAGCATTAGCAAGGAAAAAAGTACTGCTTTTTCGTCGTTTATCGTTATTATTAATAATAACTGTTGCCTTTTCTTATATCTTAATTTCCACTCTTATTTCTAGGAATGATCTTCTTAAGGAAAAGAAACAAGAAAAGGTAAAGTTGGAAAAGACTATAGCAAAATTGGATAAGAAAAAGTCGCTATTAAAGGATGAAGTAGTAAAATTGAACGATGATGAATATATAGCAAAGCTTGCAAGAAGCGAATATTTTCTTTCACAAGATGGGGAAATCATTTTTAATATTCCGGAGCCAAAAGAAAAAGAAGAAGAAGATGAGTTATATTGACACCCTTTTTTGTCGTTGGCTATAATATATAGTAAGGTTTATTTTTTATCTTATTAAGGAGGAAAACATTTTTTATGTCAATCGAAGTAGGCAGCAAGTTACAAGGAAAGGTAACAGGCATCACAAATTTTGGAGCGTTTGTAGAATTACCAGAAGGCTCAACTGGACTTGTTCATATTAGTGAAGTCGCTGATAATTATGTTAAAGACATTAACGAGCATTTAAAAGTCGGCGATGAAGTACTGGTAAAAGTGATCAATGAGAAGGATGGTAAAATTGGTCTTTCTATACGAAAAGCGAAAGAACAGACACAAAGCCAAACACACAGACCTCGCCAAAATAAGCCCAATAATAACTTCCGTACAAAGGAAAATTTTGAGCAAAAAATGGCGCGCTTCTTAAAGGATAGTGAAGATCGATTATCATCATTAAAGAGAAATACTGAATCAAAACGTGGTGGCCGTGGTGCTAGACGAGGCTAACTTGCTGTCTATTCCTATATAGCAGGTTGAACGTGAAAAAAGGCAGGACTGTATTGGACAGTTCTGCCTTTTCTATTTTCCTATTTAAAAATGAATTAAAAAAACCGGCAAATTTGCCGGTTCTTTTTCTTAGATGACCCGTACGGGATTCGAACCCGTGTTACCGCCGTGAAAGGGCGGTGTCTTAACCGCTTGACCAACGGGCCAAATCATTGCTGTCTGACCAAGGCGCTTTTCGCCTTTCTTAGTAGCGGCGGAGGGGATCGAACCCCCGACCTTACGGGTATGAACCGTACGCTCTAGCCAGCTGAGCTACACCGCCATATTAATAGATCTCTTTAAAAAGCACAATGTCTATGATACATAGGGAATTTAAATATGTCAATATATTTTTGTTCCTTTTGTCGGTTTCTATAGATTTTCAACTTAATGCGCCATTTTTTGAGGTTTTTACTTTTTTACAAAAAATGAAAGATACGTAGAAGATCACATTATAAAGGACTTCTACGTATCTTTACCAAATAGAAATAATCTATAAAGGTTCAAAACTTGTATAGTTATTAAAGTTTTCGCTGAAAGGAGTCGAACTTTTCTTACAATTTGCTCCTCTATTTTGACAAAGTTTGATGCTTGTCCATTTTATAATGGAAAGCAACGAATACGAATAGGGAGTGTGTAAAAATGGCGAAGGTGAATCAAAGCTTTTTTGAACCTGGGCACAATGTTGATTTGCATGAAACAAAAGTCGAGTTTTCAGAAGGATTAAGACGTTTTCAATTAAAATTAAATCTTTTATTTTTACAGAAGGGAATCGTTTTATTATTAATAGGATTTTTACTTGGACGGGCAATGATACTATCTCACTTAACACCTTTTTCATTACCGTTTTTTGCATCCGTTTATATGATGAGACGAAAAAAAGCTCCGATTGTTTTAATTGGACTAGCAGTTGGTGCTTTAACGGTTTCAATGGGAAACTCCTTTTACACATTACTGTCGGGAATATTTTTTCTTGTTACATATAAAACATTTAGCAAATTTCATAAGGATGAGATCAGAGCCATTCCGTACTACGTATTAAGCATTTCGTTTATTTCAAAATGTTGCCATTTCTATATCATCCAGCATCAAAATTTTACCATGTATGATAGTATGATGGCGGCTGTTGAAGCTAGTCTATCATTTATACTTACTCTTATTTTTATGCAGAGTATTCCATTATTATCACTAAGAAAAAGAAAAAAAACATTAAAAACAGAAGAAGTGGTTAGTTTAATTATTTTATTAGCCTCTGTGTTAACAGGTACGATTGGTTGGACGATGTATGATTTGTCCATTGAGCATATTTTATCAAGATATTTAGTACTTCTTTTTGCCTTTGTAGCGGGAGCAACAGTTGGTTCAACAGTTGGGGTAGTGACGGGACTTATTTTTAGCTTAGCGAATGTTTCTAGCTTTTATCAAATGAGTTTACTGGCCTTTTCTGGTTTATTAGGCGGTCTGTTAAAAGAAGGGAGGAAGATAGGGACGGCAATTGGCCTGCTTATTGCAACATTGCTTATCGGAATGTATGGGGAAGCAAAAACTCCATTAATCGTTAACATCTATGAATCAGCTGTAGCAATATTCCTTTTGTTTTTAACGCCTCAAAGTTTGACAGCTAAACTTGCTAAACATATCCCTGGAACAAATGAACATACACAAGAACAACAACAATATATAAGAAAAATAAGAGATATTACAGCCAATCGAGTGGAACAGTTCTCGTCTGTTTTTCAGGCACTATCAAAAAGTTTTTCACAATATGACCAATGGAGAGACCATGATGGGGAAGAACGTGAAATCGATTATTTCTTAAGCAATGTTACAGAAAAAACATGTCAAACCTGCTTTAAAAAGGAGCAGTGCTGGGCAAAAAACTTTAATAAGACATATGATTTAATGAAAAAGGTGATTCATGAAACAGAAAATGGGGATGGGGTAATACCACATAGGGTGCATCGTGAATTCGATAAACATTGTACAAAGGCAAAAAAAGTAGAGGATGCGATCTTACAAGAATTAACGTTCTATCAAGCAAATCAAAAGTTAAAACTGCAAGTGAAAGAAAGTAGAAAACTTGTAGCTGAACAGTTGCTCGGGGTTTCTGAAGTAATGGGCGATTTTGCAAAAGAAATTCAACGAGAACGTGAAAATCATCATAAACAAGAGGAAATGATATTGGATGCCCTTCAGGATTTTGGGATCGATATTGAACACGTAGAAATTTATAGTTTAAATGTGGGGAATGTAGATATTGATATGACGATTCCGTATTGTAACGGTCATGGTGAATGTGAAAAAATAATTGCTCCTTTGCTTTCTGATATTCTAGGGGAAACCATTGTTGTACAGAAGGAAGAATGTGCATCTTATCCAGATGGTTTCTGTTATGTAACGTTTCGCTCGGCTCAAGCGTTTGTCGTCGAAACAGGTGTTGCACATGCAGCTAAAGGCGGAGGATTCGTTTCAGGTGATAGTTACTCTACGATCGATTTAGGCACGCGTAAATATGCCGTTGCGATAAGTGATGGAATGGGAAATGGGGAACGTGCCCATCATGAAAGCAATGAAACATTGCGGCTTTTACAAACTATTTTACAATCCGGCATTGAAGAAAAGGTAGCAATTAAATCTGTTAATTCAATTTTGGCTTTACGAACGACGGATGAGATTTTTTCAACACTTGATCTAGCGATGATTGATCTACAAAATGCTAGTGTAAGGTTTTTAAAAATAGGCTCTACGCCAAGCTTTATTAAACGGGGGGATAAAGTAATAAAAGTAGAATCAAGTAATTTACCAATGGGAATTATTCAAGAATTCGACGTAGATGTAGTATCGGAGCAGCTTAAAGCCGGAGATCTTTTAATCATGATGAGTGATGGAATTTTTGAAGGGCCAAAACATGTAGAAAATTATGATTTGTGGATGAGAAGGAAGATCCGGGAAATTGAAACGAAAGACCCTCAAGAAATAGCGGACTTAATAATGGAGGAGGTAATTCGTACACGCTCAGGGTTGATAGAGGATGATATGACAATTGTAGTTTCCAAAGTGGAACATAATACACCTAAATGGGCATCGATACCAACCGGAAAACTTAAAACAATGATTTCCTAAACTAGCAGGTGTTAATAGAATAGAAAATTCCTAAAGTATAAAATCTTTCCTAATCGTCGAAAATGGTTGTAGGAATACGAAAATTAGTTTAGCGATTGATTTAGGAGGGGAAAATTTTGAAAACAGGTACGTTAAAACAAATTTTATTAATTACTGATGGTTGTTCCAATCAAGGTGAAGACCCAGTAGCAATGGCAGCACTTGCAAATGAACAAGGTATTTCCGTTAATGTAATTGGTGTAGTAGAAAACGATGTAATTGATGAAAAGGGCATGAATGAAATTGAAAATATTGCAATGTCGGGTGGTGGTGTGAGTCAAATTGTTTATTCGCAAACTTTATCCCAAACGGTACAAATGGTAACTAGAAAAGCGATGACCCAAACATTACAAGGTGTAGTAAACAAAGAATTAAAACATATCTTAGGAAAATCTGTAATGATTGACGAACTTCCTCCTGATCAAAGAGGAGAAGTGATGGAAGTAGTCGATGAATTAGGTGAGACGGTTGATTTGGAATTGCTAGTTCTTGTCGATACGAGTGCAAGTATGAAGCATAAACTACAGACCGTCAAAGAAGCCTTATTAGATTTATCATTAAGCCTAAATGCAAGAATGGGAAATAATCAATTTTCTGTCTTTGTATTTCCCGGGAAAAAGAAAGATGTCGAAAAATTGTTGGACTGGACGCCTAAATTGGAATCTTTAACAGGGGTTTTTTCCAAGCTAACTGTCGGAGGAATAACACCAACAGGACCAGCAATGAAAGAAGCTTTGGCTCATTTTAACAAAAAACGATCTTTAAGGGGATTGCTTTCAAATGATGATGAACAATACTTTGAAGAATCAATATAGTTTTCCTTCAGGAACGATTGTCTATGGAAAGTGGCATCATAATCGTTACACGATCGTTAGGGAGCTTGGATCGGGTGCCAACGGAATTGTTTATTTGGCTAAAAGTCAAAACAGTTTTGTCGCATTAAAAATGAGTGATAACTCAATGTCGGTTACTTCTGAGGTTAATGTTCTAAAAGCATTTAAGAAGGTCCAAGGGTCAACCCTCGGGCCTTCTTTATTAGATATTGATGACTGGGAAATGAAGACAAAGAAAATTCCTTTCTATGTTATGGAATATATACAAGGTCCCAATTTGTTAACTTTCATTCAAACAAAGGGTCATTCATGGACCGGTGTATTAATTCTTCAATTATTAAATGATCTCCATCGTCTCCACCAAGAAGGATGGGTGTTTGGAGACTTAAAGCCGGAAAATCTTATTATTACAGATTCCCCTACCAAAATTCGTTGCATTGATGTTGGAGGAACAACTATGCAAGGAAGGGCAATAAAAGAATTCACAGAGTTTTTTGATCGAGGATATTGGGGAGCTGGAACAAGGAAAGCAGAACCATCTTATGATTTATTTGCAGTGGCTATGATAATTATTAACTTATCCTTTCCTTCAAGATTCACTAAAAAAGGTGATGGCTTAGATCAATTAATAAAGATTGTTCAAATGAATTCGGAATTGAATAAATATCGCAATATTCTAATAAAAGCGTTGAAGGGTGAATACGGTACAGCACAAGAAATGCGAAAAGATCTATTAAGAGCACTGTCAAATGATTCTGATGGCATACATAAACGAAAGACCGTTCAAAAAAGCAAAACGAAAGCTGCAAGGAAACCCATTAATCGAACAAGGCAGGGAAAACGAAAACAAAAAAAGACCACTCGTGTATTTGAAACAGTTTGTATAGTGTTGATCGTCTCTTTCCTCTATTTTTTATATATTTATGGCCAGTTATTGTAGTGAGTATGATTAAAAAATTTTTTCGCAAATTAATCGATTATGGAATTTTTTTATTGGTACAATGAAAAGTATAGAATTATCCAAGTAAAAAGATTGGAAAGTTACTATTCATTATGAAAAGGAACGAGTTTAATGCTTGTGTTTGAAAAGAAATTAGCTGATTTTGTTAAAAGGAATAATCTGTTAAAATATGGCGATTCTCTTCTAGTTGGGGTATCGGGTGGACCGGATTCTATTGCCTTGCTTCATTACCTACATCACAAAAAAACGAAATATCATCTTTCAATTATGGCAGCACATGTTGACCACATGTTAAGGGGGAATGAATCATATAATGACCTTAAGTTTGTTCAAAGTCTTTGTAAGCAATGGGATATTCCATGTGAAACGGTTCGGATAAATATTCAGGAAAAAATGGTACATGAACAAAAAGGATTTGAAGAAACAGCTCGAATATATCGTTATCAATTTTTTGCGGATATAATGAAGAGACATCATCATCACAAACTGTTATTAGGTCACCATGGAGATGATCAGATTGAAACGATATTAATGAGATTAACACGTGGAAGTACCGGAAAGGGAAGAGCGGGTATTCCACTTACGCGCCCTTTTGCTAATGGACAAATTGTAAGACCCCTCCTTTGTTTAACTAAGCAGGAGATTGAAGAATATTGTCATTTTTATGGATTACAGCCGCGAAGGGATCCAAGCAATCAAGATCAAGATTATACGAGAAATCGTTATCGATTGAATATTTTGCCGTTTTTAAAAAGAGAAAACCAACACGTCCATGAACATTTTCAGCGTTTTAGTGAGGAAATAACAGAAGATGAGGATTATTTACAGGAATTAACGCTGTTAAAAATGAATAAGCTATGGAATAAAAATGAAAATGAAATTACGATAGAAATTCCCTTGTTCAATGCAATGCCTTTGCCTTTACAAAGAAGAGGGATTCAACTAATATTAAACTATCTTTACAAAGAAAATCTTTCTAATACGACTACCCATCATACTGACGCTATTCGAGACTTATTGGCAGATCAAAAACCATCAGGTCAACTGGATCTTCCATTAGGTTTAAAAGTAAGAAGGTCATATCAAAAATGTATATTCTCTTTTAAACAGGAGTGGCCAACTCATACATATGAATTAAAATTATTTAAAGATAATGAGAAAAATCTACCTAATGGATATTTTATGAAATTAACTGAAGGAAAGGTATATGAACTTCAAGATGATGAAATATATCTACAGTTAGATGAAGCTCAACTCCCGTTAATTATTAGAAACAAAAGAATTGGCGATCGAATGAGGGTAAAAGGACTAAATGGAACAAAAAAAGTGAAGGATATATTTATTGATGAAAAAATCCCGAAAGACAAAAGGGAAGATTGGCCGATTGTCACTGATAATAAAGGCAAAATTTTATGGATACCAAATTTAAAAAAATCCAGCTTTTGTTTTTTGCCAAATCCGGAGCAATCTTGTTACATCTTACAATACTCAAAGCAAACAACTCCTAGGGGGCAAGCATTTCAAATGAAACAGGATATTGAAAAGATATTAATTAGTGAAGAAGAAATCCAAAAGAAAACAAAGGAATTAGCCGAAGAACTAACAATTGAATATAAGGATCGTTTCCCTTTGGCGATTGGTGTTTTAAAAGGTGCAACATTGTTTATGTCAGATTTATTAAAACAAGTGGATACATATTTAGAAATGGATTTCATGGATGTATCTAGCTATGGAAAATCGATGGTATCTTCAGGAGAAGTGAAAATTTTGAAGGATTTAGATACTTCTGTTGAAGGTAGAGATATTTTAATCATCGAAGATATCATTGATAGTGGGCTTACATTAAGCTATTTAGTTGAGTTATTCCGTTATCGTAAGGCAAAGTCCATCAAAATTGTTACTTTATTAGATAAACCATCAGGCAGAAAAGCAAATATTGAAGCGGATTACGTCGGCTTCGAAGTTCCTGATGCCTTTGTCGTTGGCTATGGACTAGATTATGCTGAAAGATATCGTAATTTACCTTATATCGGTGTACTTAAGCCATCTGTGTATAACAAAGATGAATAGGTCCAAAATAAGGAAGGAAATATAAAGAAGTGAATTCAAAAAAAGAAATAGCTGTTTATATAACTGGAAAGGTAAATTGTTGTAATCTTGAGAATTTCTATGATACTATTGAATATAGTTTTTTGACCGTGGGAGGAGGTAAGGAATGAGTAGAATCTTTAGAAATACCATCTTTTATGTATTATTATTTCTCGTCCTTATTGGAATTGTAAGCTATTTTAACAATAACAATGAGTCGACAAAAGATATAACATATGATCAATTTATTTCCCATTTAGAAAAAGGGGATGTAAAAGAATTTTCATCACAGCCTGAAAGAGGTGTGTATGAAGTTCGAGGTGAACTAAAGGATGCAGAGAAAACAAAATTCGTTACTTATGTATTGAATAGCCCGTCCGCCCTTGAACGGATTGAAAAAGCAGTCGATACAAGTGGTGCGGAAATGAATAATTTACCTGCCAAAGAAACAAATGGTTGGGTTTCATTCTTCACATCAATTATTCCGTTTGTTATTATTTTCATCCTCTTCTTCTTCTTATTAAATCAAGCCCAAGGCGGCGGTGGCCGTGTAATGAACTTTGGGAAAAGTAAAGCAAAGCTTTATAATGATGAAAAGAAAAAGGTTCGTTTCCGTGATGTTGCCGGTGCGGACGAAGAGAAGCAAGAGCTAGTTGAAATAGTAGAGTTTTTAAAAGACCCACGTAAGTTTGCTGAGCTAGGGGCAAGGATTCCGAAAGGTGTTTTGCTTGTTGGACCTCCTGGAACTGGTAAGACTTTATTAGCACGTGCAGTTGCTGGTGAGGCCGGAGTTCCATTTTTCTCAATTAGTGGTTCTGACTTTGTAGAAATGTTTGTTGGTGTGGGTGCATCTCGTGTTCGTGATTTATTTGAAAATGCGAAGAAAAACGCTCCATGTATTATATTTATCGATGAAATTGATGCGGTAGGTCGTCAACGTGGTGCGGGTCTTGGTGGTGGTCACGATGAACGTGAGCAAACATTAAACCAATTACTTGTTGAAATGGATGGCTTTGGCGCAAATGAAGGAATTATTATTGTTGCAGCAACCAATAGACCTGATATTTTAGACCCCGCGTTATTACGTCCGGGACGTTTCGACCGTCAAATTACTGTAGATCGTCCAGATGTAAATGGTCGTGAAGCTGTTCTGCGTGTTCACGCAAGAAATAAGCCGTTGGATGGAGACGTTGATTTAAAAGCCATTTCTCAAAGAACACCAGGTTTTTCTGGGGCAGATTTAGAAAACCTGTTAAACGAAGCGGCGCTTGTTGCAGCTAGGCAAAACAAGAAAAAAATCGATATGTCAGATGTGGATGAAGCAACAGATAGAATAATTGCGGGTGTATCGAAGAGAAGCCGTGTTGTTTCTAAAAAAGAAAGAAAAATTGTTGCTTATCATGAGAGTGGACACACGATTATAGGGCTTGTATTAGATGAAGCGGAAATGGTTCATAAAGTAACGATCGTTCCACGGGGTCAAGCCGGAGGGTATGCGGTTATGTTGCCGAAGGAAGATCGTTATCTAATGACAAAGCCTGAACTTCTTGACAAAATTACTGGACTATTAGGTGGACGCGTTGCAGAGGAAGTTACCTTTGGGGAAGTTTCCACTGGGGCTTCAAACGATTTCCAACGTGCTACTAATATTGCGAGAAAAATGGTGACTGAATATGGAATGAGTGACAAGCTCGGACCTCTTCAATTTGGTCAATCACAAGGTGGTCAAGTATTCTTAGGTCGTGACTTTAATAATGAGCAAAACTATTCTGATAAGATTGCTTATGAAATTGATACTGAGATTCAAGATATTATTAAAGAATGTTATGAACGTGCTAGAAAGATCATCCTTGAAAATCGTGAAAAATTCACAATCATTGCAGAAACTTTGTTAGAAGTTGAGACATTAGATGCTGAACAAATCAAGCATATTTATGATCACGGTACATTGCCGGACAGAAAGACTTCTGCAACCGAACAGTTGAAATTCGATAAAGATGATTCAACTGATCCATTAAAGGTCAATATCCAAAAGAAACAGGAAGATTTCACTAAATCAGATGAGTTGAAAGATGAAGATCGACCTGAAAAATTTGGACCTACTAGAGTTCCTAACCAAGACGATAAAGGGGAACCGAAAGAATAAAATATTTCTTAAAAGGACATTGTTATTATATAATAGCGATGTCCTTTTTTTACGTTAGTAAGCAAAATTATGGTATGATGTTGGCATGTTAAATTAGAATAGTTAAAGTGGTGAAAATATGTTATTCGTATTAGACGTTGGAAATACAAATATTGTATTAGGTGTATATGATAAAGATGAACTAAAGTATCATTGGAGAGTTGAAACGAATCGTCATAAAACAGAAGACGAATATGCAATGGTGATACGATCTTTATTCCAACACGTAGGAATAGAATTTAAAGATATAAATGGAATCATTATTTCGACCGTTGTTCCACCGATTATGTATACATTAGAGAGAATGTGTAATAAGTATTTTCATGTGAAACCTCTCGTAGTTGGACCCGGAATTAAGACAGGCTTAGATATAAAGTATGAAAATCCTCGAGAGGTTGGAGCAGATCGAATCGTTAATGCTGTAGCAGGAATTAATGAATATGGCAGCCCGCTTATTATTGTTGACTTTGGTACAGCAACAACCTTCTGTTATATAAATGAGCATAGTCAATATATGGGAGGTGCTATTTCTCCTGGCATCGGAATATCAGTTGAAGCTTTATATTCAAGGGCCGCGAAACTACCGAGAATAGAAATTGCAAAAACCGATGAAATAATTGGCAAAAATACAGTTGCTGCGATGCAGGCCGGTCTTGTGTATGGCTATGTCGGTCAAGTTGAGGGTATTGTTAACCGTATGAAAGCAAACAGTAAAAAGGAGCCGATCGTCGTAGCGACTGGTGGACATGCAAATTTAATTGCTAGTGAATCTAAGGCTATTGACATTGTCGATTCATTTTTAACGTTAAAAGGTTTGAGACTAATTTATAAAAGAAATATGAATGACTGAAGGGAAGGTTATAATGGGTGATTATTTAGTAAAAGCTTTAGCATATAATAACCAAGTTCGTGCTTATGCAGTATCAAGTACAGAAACGGTTGGAGAGGCTGTTCGAAGACATTATACATGGCCTACTGCTTCTGCTGCATTAGGGCGCTCAATGTCAGCAGGAGTTATGATGGGAGCAATGTTAAAAGGAGAAGAAAAACTGACTATCAAAATTGAAGGCAACGGTCCGATCGGCCCGATTCTTGTTGATAGTAATTCTAAAGGGGAAGTACGTGGATATGTTACAAACCCCCAAGTTCACTTTGATTTAAATGAAAAAGGTAAATTGGATGTGCGAAGAGCTGTAGGCACCGAGGGGACATTAACAGTTGTTAAAGATTTAGGACTAAGAGAACATTTTTCAGGGCAAGTTCCTATCGTATCCGGTGAGCTCGGTGAGGATTTTACTTATTATTTTGCTACATCCGAACAAACTCCATCTTCTGTAGGTGTTGGGGTACTTGTAAATCCTGATAATTCAATCCTTGCATCCGGTGGCTTTATTATTCAATTATTACCTGGAACAGACAATAAAGTTATTGATGAAATTGAAAAAAGACTTCAATCAACGGAACCGATTTCAAAGCTAATTCAAAAAGGATTGAATCCGGAAGAGATTTTAGAGAATATATTAGGAAAAGACAATGTAAAAGTTGTTGAAACAATGCCAGTACAATTTAAATGCAATTGCTCAAAAGAACGTTTTGGGGCAGCTATTATTAGTTTAGGAAAAGATGAAATTCAAGATATGATTACTGAAGATGGGAAAGCGGAAGCTCAATGTCATTTCTGCAATGAAAAGTACTTATTTTCCAAAGAAGAACTAGAAGAACTTATAGCAGAAGCATATTAATGTAAAGGCACGGATATTTTAGGAAAAAAGGCATAAGTATATAATACTTGTGTCTTATTTTTTTAAGTGTATTTTCTTTGACTTTTCAAATAGTAAGTGATAAATTTGAAATAATTAAACCAATAAAAATACTCGGAATTTGAGGTGGGAGAATGGCTCGTTTAGTTAATTCAATTGCCGAATTAGTCGGTGGAACACCAGTGGTGAAATTAAATCGTGCAACAAGTGAGAATCAAGCGGAAGTATATCTTAAACTCGAATATATGAATCCAGGAAGTAGTGTAAAAGACCGAATCGCTCTGGCGATGATTGAAGCTGCAGAAAAGGAAGGAAAAATAAAGCCTGGTGATACAATTGTTGAACCAACAAGCGGAAATACAGGTATTGGTCTAGCGATGATTGCCGCGGTCAAAGGTTATAAGGCGGTCCTAGTGATGCCTGACACGATGAGCTTAGAACGGCGAAATCTCCTTCGTGCTTATGGTGCCGAACTTGTATTAACACCTGGAGCTGAAGGGATGAATGGTGCGGTTAAAAAGGCTGAAAGCTTGGCTAATGAGAATGGATACTTCATGCCACAACAATTTAAAAATGAAGCGAATCCTGAAATTCACCGTCTAACTACGGGTAAGGAAATTGTTGAACAAATGGGTGAGCAGTTAGATGCTTTTGTATCCGGAATTGGTACAGGTGGAACGATTTCCGGTGCCGGTGAAGTGTTGAAAGAAAAATACCCGGATATTAAAATAGTTGCAGTTGAACCAAAGGATTCACCGATTCTTGTTGGTGGAAAACCAGGCCCTCATAAAATTCAAGGACTTGGTGCTAACTTTGTTCCAGACACTTTAAATAGGGAAATCTATGATGAAATTATTCACGTAGGTACAGAGGAAGCATTTGAAGCATCAAGAAGAGTAGCAAAAGAAGAAGGAATATTAGGTGGAATCTCTGCTGGTGCAGCCATCCACGCTGCATTAAAAGTTGCTTCAGAACTTGGAAAAGGTAAAAAAGTATTAGCTATTATTCCAGACAATGGAGAGCGTTATTTAAGTACTGCATTATATCAATTTGAGGATTAGAAATTAAATAGTTTACTCTTTTAGGCAATCGGAACCCCGTTTGCCTTTTTTTGTGTTCACATATCTTACTCAACTTAGATTATGGGTTGTGAAATGTAATGTGAAAGCGTTAGACTGTAAATAGGAATCATTATGGAAGGAGATAAATGAATGACTCAAGTACTTCATTGTCGCTCACATCAATTAGATTATAAAAATAAAACATTAATAATGGGAATTTTAAATATAACACCTGATTCCTTTTCAGACGGTGGGAAATACGATGACATGGGAAATGCGGTGAAACGTGCAAAACAAATGATTCAGGATGGTGCTGATATTATAGATATTGGTGGAGAGTCCACCAGACCTGGTCATGTCAAAGTAAGTGCTGAAGAAGAAATTTCAAGGGTTGTACCTATCATAAAAGAACTATCTAATACACTCGATGTTCCATTGTCTATCGATACATATAAAGCAAAAACTGCCGAACAGGCAATATTAGCAGGAGCACATATCGTCAATGATATTTGGGGGGCAAAGGAAGATCCCGAAATTGCTAATGTCGCTGCTGAACATGAAGTACCTATTATTCTTATGCATAATAGAAAAAATCTAAACTATACAAATTTTATTCGTGATGTTATATCCGATTTATATGAAAGCATTACTATTGCAAAAAAGGCCGGTATAAAGGATGAAAATATTGTATTAGATCCGGGAATAGGCTTCGCTAAAGATTTACATCAACAAATTGAATTGATGAAAAATCTAGATAAAATTGTTGGATTAGGGTACCCAGTCCTTTTAGGAACTTCGAGAAAATCAATGATTGGTCAAATTATGAACTTACCCGTTGAAGAAAGGATGGAAGCAACAGGGGCGACAGTTTGTTTTGGAATCCAAAAAGGTTGCCAAATTATGAGGGTACACGATGTTAAAGAAATTAGTCGAATGACAAAAATGATGGATGTTCTTGTCGGTAAGGGTGAAATAAATGGATAAAATTATAATCAATAATATGGAGTTTTATGGATATCACGGAGTATTGCCTGAGGAAAATCGACTCGGTCAAAGATTTCGTGTAACGTTAACCCTTGAGCTAGATTTACAAAAAGCGGGGAAAACTGATAACTTACATGATACTGTAAGCTATGCAGAAGTTTATGAGGTTTGTAAAGAAATCGTAGAGGGAAAACCCCACCAGTTATTGGAATCCGTTGCAGAAAAGCTTTCCGAAACAGTTTTGGAAAAGTATCCGCTTATTGATCAAATTACTGTACAATTAATCAAACCGGATCCGCCAATACGTGGACATTACCAATCAGTTGCAGTTGAAATCTCAAGGAGAAAAAGCCGATGAATAATATTGCATATATTTCAATGGGGTCGAATATTGGTGATCGGGAAAAAAACTTGAAAGATGCGTGCGCCTTATTAAATGAAAATGGAGTAGATACAGTCGCAGTATCTTCCGTTTACGAAACAGATCCTGTTGGCTATACGGATCAAGGTAAGTTTTTAAATATTGTAGTTAAAGTAGAAACGGAATTTTTGCCCGAACAGTTATTGAAAAAATGTTTGGAGATAGAAAAAGAATTGGGGAGAATTAGGGATATTAGGTGGGGGCCAAGAACAATTGACCTTGACATTTTACTTTATAATAACGAAAATATTGAAACAGAGCATCTAATTATTCCTCATCCACGGATGCATGAACGAGCATTTGTGTTAGTGCCTTTAATAGAGATTGAGCCTAACGCACAGTTACCCAATGCTACAACCCCTTTACATCAAGTTCTAGATGAAATACCTGATAAAGAAGGTGTTAGATTATGGAGATAGATAAATGGGGAAGACGTATTCGTGCTTTTCGAAAATTAAAGGGATATACACAAGAAAGTTTCGCGAAAAAACTTGGAATATCTGTCTCTATTTTAGGTGAAATGGAGAGAGGAACGCGTTTACCATCAGATGAATTTTTGAATAAGGTGGCTAATCTGCTGGATATATCTGTAGATGAGTTAACGCCTCCAGAAAATTAATGCAATACACGCGCTGAACTTATACAACTTGGAGAAGTTGAATCAGGAGCTATAAAAGTAAGTTGTTTCGAAAAGCTACCAGTTATAGCTGGTGGTTTTTTCTACATAATTTTCTTTTTCGAATTCATTGATTTAAAAAATCAATTCATAAGGGATGTCTGAAAATGTGAAATTGTGTACAATAATAAAGTATAATGAGATATATTTGTACTAGCTTTATAATATAGGATGGAGTGACAATAATGAGCTTTGAGGAATTAAATGACCAATTACAGGTTAGAAGAGAAAAAATGAATTCTATCCGTGAAAAAGGTATGGACCCGTTCGGTAAACGCTTTGATCGAACTCATAATACACAAATGATTAAAGAACAGTATGAGGAATTTTCGAAAGAAGAGTTAGATGAAAAAGAAGTACAAGTAACAATAGCTGGTCGGGTAATGACTAAAAGGGGCAAAGGAAAAGCTGGATTCGCCCATGTGCAAGATTTAAACGGACAAATTCAAATTTATGTGCGTAAAGACAGTGTAGGCGACGAACAATATGAAATATTTAACTCAGTCGATTTAGGTGATATTGTCGGTGTTACCGGAACAGTTTTTAAAACAAAAGTCGGAGAACTTTCAATTAAAGTTAAAGACTTTAACTTATTAACAAAATCACTTCGTCCATTACCTGATAAATTTCATGGTTTAAAGGATATTGAACAACGTTACCGTCAAAGATATTTAGATCTAATTATGAGTGATGACAGTAAACGTACATTTATTACCCGAAGCTTAATTATCCAATCTATGCGACGTTATCTAGATGGACAAGGTTATCTAGAGGTAGAAACACCAATGATGCATGCGATTGCAGGTGGAGCTTCAGCAAGACCGTTTGTTACACACCACAATGCGTTAGATATACCTTTATATATGCGTATAGCTATCGAGCTTCATTTAAAGCGCCTAATCGTTGGTGGGTTAGAAAAGGTATATGAAATTGGCCGAGTTTTCCGTAATGAAGGAGTTTCAACCAGACATAACCCCGAGTTTACTATGATTGAATTATATGAGGCCTACGCAGACTATAAAGATATTATGAAATTAACCGAAAATATGGTTGCTCATATTGCAAAAGAGGTTCTTGGTAGTACAAGCATTAAATACGGAGAATATGAAGTAAATCTTGAACCAGAATGGCGTCGACTACATATGGTTGATGCTGTAAAAGAATATACTGGTGTAGACTTTTGGCATGTAACTTCAGTTGAGGAAGCTCGCCAGCTAGCAAAGGAACACGGAATTGAAATTACCGAGCATATGCAATACGGGCATATTGTTAATGAATTTTTTGAACAAAAAGTTGAGGAAAAACTTATTCAGCCTACATTCATTTATGGGCACCCGGTTGAGATTTCACCATTAGCTAAGAAGAATGATGAAGATCCACGTTTTACAGACCGCTTCGAGCTCTTTATTGTAGGAAGAGAGCATGCAAACGCCTTTACTGAATTGAATGATCCTATTGATCAACGTGAACGCTTTGAGGCGCAGCTAAAAGAACGTGAACAAGGAAATGATGAAGCACATATGATGGATGACGATTTCATTGAAGCTTTAGAGTACGGTATGCCTCCAACAGGTGGACTTGGTATTGGGATTGACCGTCTAGTAATGCTTTTAACTAATTCAGCATCTATTCGTGATGTATTGTTGTTCCCGTTAATGAAAAACCGCGATTAATTGCATTTTTAAACTCCAATCAATTAAAGGGTTGGAGTTTTTTTAAAACTATTTATTAGTATTTTGAAATAGTAATATTAAAAATATAAAAGGTTTAAAAAAAGTATTGCATCGCAAGAAAAAAGGTGGTATATTATTATTCGTTGCTCCACAAAAGGACAACAAAGCATTAAAAAGGAAGTAAAAAAAGTTGTTGACAATAACAACTTGAAGTAGTAGAATATAAAAGTCGCTTATCAATGCGAATAATTGATCTTTGAAAACTGAACAAAACAAAACGTCAATTAATTTATTTTTTTAACTAGAGCTATTTCAAACATCTTTTTGGAGAGTTTGATCCTGGCTCAGGACGAACGCTGGCGGCGTGCCTAATACATGCAAGTCGAGCGAATCTGATAGGAGCTTGCTCCTTTTCAGATTAGCGGCGGACGGGTGAGTAACACGTGGGTAACCTGCCTGTAAGACTGGGATAACTCCGGGAAACCGGGGCTAATACCGGATAACTTTTTCCTTCGCAT